>CAMBJN010000092.1 GCA_945867755.1 Polynucleobacter meluiroseus | reverse complement strand
CCCGTCAGAATTAAGCGCCATATTAATAGCCAGTTAATTAAACATGAGCTCATCTCAATCAACTTCTGATCAGTCTTTAATTAATCCAGTTATTAGCACTCCAAGCTTCAGTGAAGCCTTTTGGTTTTGGCTCAAACTGGGCTTCATTAGTTTTGGCGGTCCAGCCGGTCAAATTGCCACCATGCATCAAGAATTGGTGGAAAGAAAGAAATGGATTTCTGAAGAAAACTTTCTTCATGCCCTGAATTACTGCATGCTCTTACCTGGACCCGAGGCTCAGCAATTGGCCACTTACTTGGGTTGGCTCATGCACCGGACCTGGGGCGGCATCGTGGCTGGGGTTTTATTCATTCTGCCCTCCTTGGTTTTATTCATCGGCCTGTCTTGGGTCTACCTGATTTTTGGCGAGCAAGCTTGGCTCATCACTTTCTTTGATACCGTCAAACCTGCGGTGATCGCGATCATCTTTTTTGCTGCCTACAAGATGGGTAAGAAAACACTCACGACTGTTTCTTTAACAGCAATTTGTTTAATTACTTTTATAGCTTTGCTTGTTTTTAATCTTCATTTTCCATTGGTGATACTGGGTGCAGCAATCGCTGGTTTGATCTACTGCAAAGTAAATCCAAACAAGGTAAGCAAAGTTGAGGTTGAAATTCAATTAGCAAACCAAACCGAGTTAAGTGGGCATCACTTTTTAAAAATTGGTTTATCAGGACTGCTTCTATGGTTAATACCTTTTGCATTACTGATTAGCGTCTTTGGCTGGGGCAATACCTACAGTCAAATGTCGTGGTTCTTCACCAAGGCAGCCTTCTTAACCTTTGGTGGGGCTTATGCAGTATTACCCTACGTTTACCAGGCAAGCGTTGAACATTTTCAATGGCTCACATCAACACAAATTCTTGATGGTTTAGCCTTAGGTGAAGTAACACCCGGACCATTGATCATGATTGTGGCATTCGTAGGATTCTTGGGCTCGTTTAAACAAGAACTGCTAGGTATTGAAAATTTATTTTGGGCAGGCGCACTGGGCGCACTGGTAGCAACATGGTTCACTTTCTTACCATCATTCATGTTCATTCTACTGGGCGCGCCTCTTGTAGAAATGAGCAAACAATATGACAAGCTCAATCAAATCTTGAAATTCATCACAGCAGCAGTTGTTGGAATGATTCTTCATTTGGGCAGCTTCTTCATGATTCATGTTTATTGGCCCAAGGGCTTTACGCAAAATCCTGAATTACTTTCAATTGGCATCACCCTGGTCTCGCTTTACCTCTTATTTATAAGACGCTGGTCAATCATGCAAATCATCGGGCTTTGCCTTTTGTTTGCAAGCATCAGACTATTTGTTTTGTAAATAAACCAATAATTTAAGATTGTTGGTCAATACCATGGGAAAATTGAGCCCATTCAATTGTCTTATGTGCTTTGCAAATCATGAAATCCTCCATCACCGCCGACATACTTGAGCGTTCCAGCTTCGATGAAATCATCGATGTGCGCACGCCTGCGGAATACGCAGATGATCACATCCCTGGCGCCATCAACTGCCCTGTGTTATCTGATGAGGAGCGGGTCATCGTTGGAACCATGTACAAACAAGCATCGCCGTTTGACGCAAAGAAAGTTGGCGCAGCATTGATTGCAAAAAAAATTGCTGCTTATATTGAAGCTGAATTCAAAGATAAGCCCAAAAGCTGGAATCCTTTGATCTACTGTTGGCGTGGTGGTAAGCGCAGTGGCTCAATGACGCACATCCTCAGACAAATTGGTTGGAATGCCCAGATCTTAGATGGCGGCTACAAGTCCTATCGCAAAGAAGTTGTCACCAAACTCAATGTCTTGCCTCAACAATTCAGCTACATGGTGATCACCGGCCAAACCGGTAGCGCCAAAAGTCGTGTTCTAGAAAAAATCAATCAATTGGGTGCGCAAGTTTTAGATTTAGAGCAGTTAGCGATTCATAAAGGCTCGATTCTTGGCAATATTCCAAATATTCCACAGCCGAGTCAAAAAATGTTTGAGACAAAACTCATTCAAGCTTTAGAAAAATTGGATACGGGCAAGCTTGTCTTTGTTGAAGCGGAGAGCCGAAAAATTGGCAGTCTGCACGTGCCAGACGTTTTATTAGAAACCATCCGCAAAAGTCCTTGCATCAAAATCGAAGCCAGCATTGAAGCCAGGGTTAAGTTTTTAATTTCAGACTACGATTACTTTGTTCAAGATCCCCAACATTTAATCAGCACCATTGATTACCTCAAAGATCTGCACAGCAATGAGACCTTAAGTCGATGGAAAGCAATGGCCGAAGATGGTCAATGGGCCACATTGGTCACCGAGTTACTTGAACAGCACTATGATGCCCTCTACCGTCGCTCACAAAATTCCAATTATGTGAATTACGAAACAGCCACAAGCTATAACACCGCAGACTTAACTGCCAAAGGAATTGATATCTTAGCCAAGCAAATATTGATGGGACACCATCATGTATAAAAATCTTTCTCACGAAACTGCTCACCCGCCGATCAGCTGGGATGAAGGTGAAACAACCCATTCTTGTCGTTGGCGCTCTGAAAAAGGTTTACCGCCACCTAAAAAACTGATCATTGCAGACGATACCCTCACCGCTGATGAGGCATACCGCGTTGCTTGCGAAGGCACTGGCATCATTTGGCGAGGCGACTTTCAAAACGCTAAGCAATTACTGCAAGCGATGTCTCGCCGCTCAGACAAGCCTTCCAAAAAAAGCATTCGCAGTCAAAAGTCTTCCAAGAATAAGCAAGAAGGCATTATTCCGCTGGCCGTACCGATGTCAGAAATCTTTCACAAGCATCGCTTAACTCAATCACAAAGAAGTCGCACACTGGGCATGCTGTTGATACAGGTGAACCCGGATCACACTATTCCGCTCAGAAGAGCGCCAGATGTGAGCCAAGCTTGCTTAGCAGTTTATGGGGCAGTCACTGAGCCCTATGTCATGTCTTTGAGAGATTTGCTTGGCTTCATTGGATCATTGGAGTGGCGCAAGAATGGTATGGCTCTCGATGCCCTCAAAGATTTGGGTGATGGTCGCATTCATCCTCATTACGGGGTCTTTGCACCAGTTCGCTCTGAATATATTGGCTTACTAGAAAAAGCACCTTTCCCAGCATCCGTCACCAAGCAATCATTGGCTTTTGATATTGGTACAGGTACAGGTGTTTTAGCGGCAGTTTTAGCCAAACGAGGCATACAAAAGATTGTGGCCACAGATCAAGATGAACGCGCGATTGAATGTGCCACAGAGAACATTGAAGGTTTGGGTATTGGTAAGCAAGTCAAATTGATGCAAACCAATCTTTTCCCAAAAGGCACAGCTCCATTGATCATCTGTAACCCACCCTGGGTTCCAGCAAGGCCCAGCTCACCGATTGAATATGCTGTGTATGACCCAGACAGTCAAATGCTCAAAGGATTTTTGGCTGGTTTAAAGAACCACCTTTCACCTGAAGGTGAAGGATGGTTAATTTTGTCAGACCTGGCAGAACACCTTGGTCTAAGAACCCGTGCGGAACTGTTGTTATGGATTGAGACGGCAGGATTAAAAGTTTTGGGCCGCAATGATGTCAGACCAACCCACATCAAAGCGCTTGATACTCAAGATCCTTTGTATCGTGCCAGAGCTGCTGAAGTGACGTCTCTGTGGAGATTAGCAACCGCTTAATGAAATAAAGTTTAGATACTAAAGAAAAAAGCCTCATCCGAAGATGAGGCTTTTTAATTGGTGGAGCCGGCGGGGATCGAACCCGCGTCCGTAAATCCTCCACATAGAGTTCTACATACTTAGTTGTGTCATTTAGTTTAACCAATCAGTCACGGACCAACACGTTACTGACTAGCGATTCACTAAATTTTCGAGCTACACATCGTGACATTATATAACCTTATCTCTTGTAAATGACCCTGATCTAACTTGCGTTAGCTGACCCAAGAGAGAATCAGTTCAGGGGCAACCGCAATTAAGCGGCTAGTGCGAAACGTTCGTCGTTTGCAGTTGTTGCATTCCCATTGTTTTACGAGATGACGGGTCCTCGGTATGCCCTCAATGCTTTGCAATCCACGTCGAAACCATGTCGGCCCCGATATACGCATATCAGTGTATCTATTTTATTCCTATTACCTAAAAGGTGCTCATTTATTCCAAAAGACTCATTTCTCTTGTCTTGACCTTATCCAGCAGATCTTCCCAAGCCTGAATGTCCGCTGGCGTGGCTTTTGTAGATACAGTAATCGAAGCCAAAAGAAAACTTTCCTCATTCATCATCTCTATTGAAGATGGACTTTCCTGATGATTGATAAACATTTTGGGCATCAGCGCCAATTGCAAATGACAATTGAATTGCTCATTGATTAAATGCAGCCAATGATTGTGGTCTCGAACCTCAGCAAGTATTCCGTCATGGGATTGATTTGCCCCATCATTTTGCACAGTGATGATCAGGGGTAGTTTGAACTCTACAAATGAGCGCAATAAGGATTGCACCACATCAAGATTAATACTCTCTTGTTGATTGGCGTGCCGCTCTTCAATGATTGATGCCAAAGCACCCTTATTGATTTGTTGATCATGCTCTAATTTTTCTTGAACAATGACTCCCGGTTCCTGATTTGAATCTGCCCATCTTTTGGCGAGTTCATCAAAGTACCAATGATGACTGTGTGGCAAGAGAAAAATCTTATGAACCGAGGTCCCAAACTCATCAAAGAATTGAATGCTGCGCTTTAAAACAGTAGATTTGCACTCCTCAAAGAGATAGCCATGCTCCCACTTCTCATACATCAAACGCATCGTTAATTCTTCAGATAGAACCATTCCAACGCCATCGCTGGAGGATGTCTGTTTATAAAAGGCTAAATTTTCATGAACCGCGTGAGCATTTCTTGTCAGACTCATGACCTCGCCAAAGCTTCGAACGTCATGAATGATGCTTGACCATGATGGCTTTAGTCTGATGGCTCTGGCCAGATTAGGGAATGACTTGATTGATTCTAGTTTTGTCACGCCCACATGCGAGTCTATTAATTCAACCTCTGTGACGTTTAGAAGTGATGCAATATCTCGGTGCCGGTGATTCTTTTCAACTCTTAACGAAGCAAAGCTTTTACGAATATCGTGAAACGTACTGCACATAAGCCCTCCTATAAAAATAGGCACTGGCTTGCTAAGGGAAGATGAACCGCTGGCTTGTGCGAAATGAGTGAACTACATCACCATCTTACATGAGAATCATTCTCAACAATGAGAGTGTGGGAAATGATCAATCAACCCAATGAGGATCTTTCATGTGGATGGCCATCAAAGTTTTGATGAATAAGCCCACAATCAAAATGGTTGTGAAAACCAAAGCAATATAAGCAAGGTAAATCGCGGCTGGCACAAACAAAGCATAGTTAAAGGCCGCCACTGTGAATGATGCTGATGGAAATGAATAAGCCCACCAAGACATGAAGAAAGGCAGCTGCGCAAACTTATTAAATTGCGTAATCAAAAAGATAGCGAAGAAGAATCCAGCTGCAATCAAGATATATGCAAAAGGATCAAGGCCCTGCTCAACCGTTCTTTCTGTTAGCAAAAGCCATGATGAGAAAGCGACTGTTGGTGGGGCCAAAAATATTGCCATTGTGGGCTTTAAGCGATCAGGTAAAGGTGGCTGAACAAACATCAAGCGATGCATGACCAAGGACAAGTGCATAAGCCAAAATATCAGGCCAACGCCAAAGAAGCACCAGGAGATTTCAAAATAACCTAATTTCACACCAGCTAAAGGAATCACCACATTACCGACTGCTGGAATAAACCAAACTGGGCACGCATGAGCTGCCTGCAAGCTTTCGCGATGAACCCAAGCGTTCATAACAGCCAATAAGGCAATCAGATGTAATCCAGCACCCAAAATCCAAACGATCTCAGCTATTTGAAATGAATAAGGAACAATCA
>CAMBJN010000091.1 GCA_945867755.1 Polynucleobacter meluiroseus | reverse complement strand
CTTGCATTAATATAAAAACAATGTCGTCACCAAACACTTCAATTACACCCGATACTGAATGGGAAGCATCGATTCGCGCTAAGGGTTTGCGGGCTACGCGCGCCGCTGTATCGGTATTGAAAACGGTGCACAGCATGAACATGCCGGTTTCCCATGATGATGTGCAAGATTACCTAAGTCAGCAAAATCCAGCCGCTCTGATTGATTCGGTCACGCTGTATCGTATTTTGGATCGCTTAAGTCACGTTAAGCTGATTGAAAGAGTACTTGGATCGGACCGAGTGTGGCGCTATACGAGCGCACGAGAGCAACTCAATGATTTTTACGAGTGCGAATCGTGCCATCACCACTTCAATCTGCCCCGAAGCTCTCCGCTGGTCACTTTATTGGAGCAATTTAGTGCTCAATTGAAACGCAAAGGCGATGCCGCGTTTCTTATTTCATTCAATGTTCAAGGGAGATGCCATGATTGTTCGTAAACAACTTTATTTTTCTTGCCTTGCTGCTTCAATTGGCTTGGCAAGTCCATTCGCTTTAGCCCAACAAAAGCACAGCCATGCACATGAGCATGGCAAAGGCAATTTAGAAATCACTCTGGATAAAAATCGCATAGTCAGCAGATTTATTTCACCGCTGCAAGCTTTAATTGGATTTGAGCGATTACCTAAAACCAAGTCAGAAAATGATGCCATTACTGCCTTAAACCAGCGCCTCCAAAACCCAGCAGCATTGTTTAGTGTGAATGCCGAAGCAGAATGCAAGCCGGCTATTCTGGAAAATAAAATCGTGCGTGATGCCGCCAACAAGCACGCCGATTTGCATTACCAGGTGGAATTCAATTGCACCAAACCTGCCGCCCTGAAGCAAATGACTATTCTTCTTTTAAAAGATACAAAACACTTGAAAGAAGTGCGAGTCGAGTTCGTTGGCCCAAGTGGGCAAAAGTCGAGTACGGCTACCGCAAAATCCAGCACGGTTATGTTGAATTGACCTCATTGCAATCTAGAGCTGCGATACGGGTAGTAGATTTATCGTTTGCATGGCCCAGGCAAAAGCCCCTATACACAAATATCTCGTTTGAGCTCTACCCAGGCGAGAAGTTTTTGATTACGGGGCCTAGTGGTTGTGGCAAAAGTACCTTACTTAATTTATTGGCTGGAGTAGTAAAGCCTACCACTGGGCAAATCTGGGTTTTGGATCGCCATATACAGGCCTTAAGCCAAACCGCTACTGATCAGTTGCGTGGCGAACAAATGGGTTTCATCTTTCAGCAATTTAATTTATTGCCTTACTTGAGTGTGCGCGACAACATATTGTTGCCGGCACACTTGTTTGCCAAACGCAAAGCAGCAGCGCTAGCTCAATTTGGTAGTTTGGATGATGCATTGCGCTACTACATGAACCATCTTTGTTTGTCCCAGGAATTAGAACGCCAGCCTGCGCATTTGCTTTCGATTGGACAGCAACAGCGGGTGGCGGCAGCGCGCGCATTTATGGGCAGTCCATCCATCGTCATTGCCGATGAGCCAACATCATCCCTCGATGAAGGCAATCAAACTCAGCTACTGAAATTATTTTTTGCATTGGCGAAAGAGCAGCAGACCGCTTTGCTCATGGTTAGCCATGACTCAAGGCTATGTTCATATTTTGATCGGCAACTGCAGTTTGCTGATGTGAGTCAAGTATGATCTGGCTTCGCCTTGCTGTTCAAAGTGCCCTTGCCCGAAAAGGGGCGCTACTCATTATGGTTTTGTCTACCGCTATCTCGGTCGCTATTTTATTAGGCGTCCTAAAGATCCGTGACGATGCTAAAACCAGCTTTTCCAATGCAATTAGTGGTGTGGATTTGGTACTTGGGTCTAAAGGAAGTCCCGCTGAATTAATTTTGTATAGCGTGTTTCACCTGGGTAAGCCCACTAATACAATTCCTGCCAGCCTCGATAAAGACATTATTGCAATTCCGTTGGTGGATTGGATTGTGCCCATTCAACTGGGCGACAGTTACCGTAACTATCCAGTTGTGGGAACCAGCACTGCATTTTTTGAGCGGGTAAAGGCGCAAGGGCGCCCCTTAGTCATTCAAACAGGTAAAGCGCTGACTGACCCAAAATCGTTTGATGTCGTGATCGGATCTCGAGTCGCAAAGACTCTGGGGCTGACGCTTTCCAATCAAATTGCAATTGCCCATGGATCAGGCAGCGGGCCCAAGAAAGACCATAGCAACTCGCCCTTTAAGGTCGTTGGTATTTTAGCGGCAACCGGTACGCCCATTGATCAGGCTTTGTACATCTCAACCGAAGCATTTGATGCTCTACATGACATTCAGGATGGCGATCAATTACAGTTTGCCAAGCTGGACCCTAATTCACGGGTCAACGCCTTTTTTATTGGTTTAAAGAGCCGCGGCAGTATTTTTTCTGCACGACGCCAAATTGATGATTTAAAAAATGCCAATCTGATGGCAGTTATGCCGGGAGTTGCCTTAGATGATTTATGGTCCACCATGGAAGTGGCGGAAAATGCCCTTATTCTGATTGCCTATGGAGTTTTACTCACCACCATTCTGGGTATTACTGCAACCCTCTTAATTGCGCTTGATAACCGGCGTCGTGAGTTGGCTATTTTGCGTGCGATTGGCACAAAGCCACCGCAGATTCTCTTTTTTATTCTAGCGGAAGCTTTTTTAGTTTGTATCGTTGGAATTCTATTGGGATGGAGTCTTTTGCAAGCTCTGATTTCAATGTATGCTGATCAGTTGCGAACGGAGTGGGGTGTTGTGTCGTCCGTTGGATTTCCAAATGCGGCTGATCTTATGTCGCTGTTGATTGTTTTATGTACGGTTTTATTGTTTGCAACTATTCCAGCAGCAAAGGCCTACAAAATGGCATTGCATGATGGATTAAATCCACCATCACCATGAGAAGACACTTTTTACGCCGATGCCTTTTATTAACCGCAGGGTTTTCTGCTGGCGTCATGCATCCGCTGTGTGCTTTAGCAAGCGCCTATAAAGAAATCAATTGGGAAGAATTGATTCCAAAGGAATGGCGAAAGCAAGTGATTTTTCAGTTGGCGCTTATGCGGCGCTTTGCTAATGCAGAGGATGGCGATCCAAAGGCGAAAGAAGCATACGCTAAATTAAAGAAAACGTGGGACTCTGCCCCAATCGAAAAAAGCATGATTGGAAAAAAAGTACGCATACCAGGTTACGTTGTGCCGCTTGATGCAGAGAGGATGCAAAGCAGAAATTTTTTAATTGTGCCGTACTTTGGGGCCTGCGTTCATACTCCGGCACCGCCAGCCAATCAAATTATTATGATTATTCCCCCAAAGGGAACCCTGACTCGGACGATGGATGCCATTTGGGTCGAAGGGGTACTGGGCGAGGAGCGAACTTTTTCCGAAGCAGGTACAAGCGCATACGTTATCAAGGCTGAAAAAGTAACGCCTTATCGTTAGCGAGCCGTTATCTTCGGTTAGGCGCTTACGGCATTTGATATCCAAATTTTCGAAGTATGTCATGCGCTTTGGGTGATTGCATTAACTGATAGAGTGCAACCGTATCGCGAGCTGAGTTTTTCATCAGAACCATGCGTAACTGGATTGGCTCATCACTTAATTTGTCGGTATTCCCGACAAATTACATCTCGAACTGTCCTTGCCGCTTGACGCCATCTGACCACCATTAGCTGCCAAGTTCGACGGTGCCAATAGGACATCGAATACGATACACGGCTAGACGTTGTAAAAAATACTGTTTTAAATCATCACGATATCTGCAAAGCCGTGTACCCCAGTTCGATTCTGGGTTCCGCCTCCAGTTTTTCCCTCGCAAATTTTAGTTGTCAATCTTAAATCATATGTGAAAGCCATTGCATATTGCCTAAATATGCAAATTCCAAGATTCTGTTTGCTTAACAAACTTTAAGCAAAAGTCAAATCATTGTGAAACTAATCTTGGTAGGACTTATGGCGCTGACATTTTCTGTTGCTCAAGCTCAAAATAAACCGAAAGCCGAAGCAATCTATGGCACGGGCCCCAATGAATTCAGCTTGGCCACGGGTAGTCCAGGTGAGCTTGGATTATTAAAACTGTTGGGTGAAGAATTTGGCAAAAAAGAAAATGCCAAAATGATTTGGATCAAAGCAGGTAGTGGTGCCTCACTTAATCTATTAAAGACAAAGCAGGTTGACATGATCATGGTGCACGCACCGGCTGCAGTTAACCAAGCTTTAGCAGAGGGGTGGGCGGTCAATAGAACTTTGCTAGGTTCAAATGAGTTTTATATCGTAGGACCTAAAAACGATCCTGCAAAAATTAAATCTGCCAGCAGCGGGGCTGATGCCTATAAAAAAATTGCAGCTGCTCAGTCAAATTTCATCACGCGCGGGGACAAATCAGGCACCCACGTGAAAGAAATGGACATATGGAAGGCAGCTGGCGTTACTCCAGCTGGAGCTTGGTATATCTCTACCAATGACTTTATGACCGCATCGTTAAAACGAGCAAATAAGGAAAAAGCTTATTTCATGACGGATAGCAGTACTTGGGTGGCCGAGAAAACAGTTGCCCCGGATCTAGAAATTTTATTCAGAGGCGATAAATTTTTGGTGAACACATACGATGCATTGGTAGCACCCAAAGGCGCCACTGCAGGCCGTGAAACCGCCCTTAAATTCGTCAATTTTGTGGCTTCTGATGTGGGCCAAAAAATTATGAGAGATTACGGTAAAGATCAGTATAAGGAAGCGCTGTATAACGATGCAGCCTATGCAAAACAGTTTGTTTATTAAGGAGGCTCTATGAAGTTAAATGTATCTCTCAGTGCACGCAATACACTTAAAGGAAAAGTTGTTGACATTAAAAAAGGTCAAACAACGAGTCATATCAAGATTGATATTGGCAATAGCCAAATTTTGACTGCTTCAATCACCAACGAAGCAGTTGATGAGTTGAGCTTGAAAGTTGGGGATGATGCTTGGGGCATCATCAAGGCTTCTGATGTGATTGTTGCAAAATAAGTATGACCATGAGATGGCTATTTTGTTTGATGGCATTGTTACTTTTTCGGCCGGCTTTCGCTCAAGACTGTCCTGCCGATAGCAATATCGTTTTTGGTAAAAATGAAGTGGTCGCATTGCGGCTATTTGCCATCAAACCAGCCATGTCAACGCTCAATTCACTGAGTCAGCTACCTCAAACATCCATTACCACAGAGAGGCGCTTGCAAGTATCTGGTTCTGTTAATGCGTCTGATTCTCAGGGGGCTGTGTGGTCTGGGGTCTTACTTAGAGACTTCTTACTAAAGAATGGTCTTGAGAATGTTCCATCACGCCCCTTGAGAAACACCCGTATAGAAATTGTTGCTAAGGATGGTTATAAGGCCACCTTTAGTTGGGGAGAGATTTTTAACAATCCAACGGGCTCTCAAGTTTTACTGATCACTAAGCAAGATGGCAAATACCTTGATGTGCAAGAGGGACCTGTTGCTATCAGATCTCTTGGAGATATACGCCCAGGCGCAAGACATGTCAGAAATATTTGCGCAATCAGCCTATTAAACTAAAAAGCCACACTCAGTTCTAATGATCTTTAGATATGATTTAAGATGCTTTTTTAGTCTCAAGAAAATCAGCGCCACCACTCCAGCAATCATCACATACATCGAAATTGCCGCAGCACCTTTGCTGTGCGCATACATAATGCTTGAATATGCCAAGCAGTCTCATGAAGAAAAAAATTAGTGGCGTGATGAGGCTGAGTAGAGTTTTCGTAAATATTTTATGTGATTACTGGCATCAAATTTTTGCCGGTTTTCCCGCCAATTCATCTCCCGATATGTCGATGCCACTTGACACCACATGACTTCCAATTGATGCCAAGTTCCTCGGTGTCGATAGGACATCGAATACGATACACGGCTAGACGTTGTAAAAAATACTGTTTGAAATCATCAGCATATCTGCAAAGCCGTGTACCCCAGTTCGATTCTGGGTTCCGCCTCCAGTTATTTCAAATACACC
>CAMBJN010000090.1 GCA_945867755.1 Polynucleobacter meluiroseus | reverse complement strand
ACCAATGATGGCGGTTGGTTTCCGGGGCTCATTCCAGCCTTGACGTATGAGGGTGATTTGTTTGGTTTCAATATATTGATGGTCCCATCAATCCCGGACAGAGTTGCCGGATCTCTTTCAGTTCAATTTAAATTTAAAGCGTTTTAATTGTTAGAAGTGACAGAGAGTCACTAAAAACCCTTCAATTAGTAGTTCATTAATAAGAATGATTATCATTTATGATATAGTTCTTATTCGAAGTAGCAAGCAAATCTCTTGATCTAGCCAGCTAAGTAAAAGCTCATTTATTAGCTAAAGAATCACTTAAAAGGGCTATTTCATGTTGCTTAAAAAACTCTCACGACCAAAACCTCAATACTCCTCAGCGCGCAAACCTATTGCTAGAGTTGCTACTTTTGCTACCTTACTATGCACTCTCTATGCTCACCAAACAAGTGCTCACCAAGGAAGCTTGGACACAGTCAATGTCTTGGCTACCCGCGGTGAGAAATCAAACTTAGAAACTCCCGCCACTATCTCAACCATCACCAAAGATGACATGGACCGTCGTGGGGTTAAAAATATCAAAGATTTATTTTCTGAAGAATTAGATGTTGATGTAAAACAAACCATCCGTACTGGTAACAGTGTGAGTGGGGCGAGTAATCGAAAAGGTTCTAACGAAAGCATCAACATCAGGGGCTTGGAGGGTAATCGTCTCAACCTGATGGTCGATGGCATCAAACTACCATACTCCTTTGGCTTTGGTAGTCACTCAGCTGCTCGTGGTGATTATTTAGATGTGGACGGAGTGAGCAGCGTGCAAGTACTGCGTGGCGCGTCTTCAGCGCTCTACGGCAGCGATGGTGTTGCGGGCACAGTGCTCTTTAATACCATTGAGCCTCAAGACATACTTCATCATCAACACAGTAATTTTCCAAATTCTCTAAACCCTAAAACTTCTGCAACTTCAGTCGCTGCATCCTATTTCGATACATCACAAACATCCAAAGGGGTTTTGACGCATGCTCTGCAGGGTGATGATTGGTCTGCAGTGATCTTGGGCTCATTGAGTCTTGGTCATGAGACAGAAACACAAGGTGTGAATAACAGTTCAGGCAGCAGCAGAACCAAAGCCAATCCTATGGATACGCACAACACCTATGCATTGGCTAAGTTTGTTAAAGAACTCCATGGCGGTAATGAACTTAAATTCACCTTGGAAGACTCTAAAAAGAAAATTGATACCAATAATTTAAATGCTATTGGTGCAGGCATCTACAGTGATGTTGGCCAAGACCATATTGATAGAACCAGACTGTCTATCGATCATCAATACCATCTGAACAGTCAATTAGCCGATGTGATTAACAGCAAGCTTTGGTATCAACAAACGAATGCTCATCAAGCGGTCTGGCAAACAGGCACATCTCAGACCAATCGTTATTTGCCGAGCACCTACAACAGAGCACGTGACAACAAAGTAACTAATGACGCTTATGGTTTTAACTTGCAAGGATCCAAAAGCATCTCCCAAGGCAAGGGTGCCGATACCAAGATCGCACATCAGATAACGTACGGCCTGGATCTATCGGAGTCTTGGGTCAAGCAAGAGCTCAACAGAAGTGGGGATGTCAGCACCCCTGAAAGCTATATACCCAAAACCAAACAAGACATGGTGGGCGTTTATTTCCAAGATGACTTGAGCATCGGACACCTCAATCTAATTCCTGCGATGCGCTTTGATCGCTGGAGCATCGGTTCATCGGTCATCAACAAAAATGACCAAGCCTGGTCACCTTCATTGGGAGCTATTTGGACTCAAGAGCAGGCAGCCATGCCATTCATGAACATTGGTAAAGGATTTAGAGCGCCTGCAGCAGAAGAAATATCCGCTTCATTCACCAACCAAGCCCATGGCTATGCCTACATACCCAATGCAAACCTCAATCCTGAAAGAGTGCTTGCGAAAGAGGTAGGCATCAAAGGATCTATACAAAAGTTTAAATACGCCATCAGTTACTTTGATAACTCTTATGATGATTTCATCAGCCAATACACCTTCAGCTCTGGAACCACCCCGAATGGTATGGCCACATGTGGGCTTGTGCAGTGCTATCAGTATCAAAATGCACCCAAGGCCAGCATTCAGGGCATGGATTTAAGACTTGAGTACCGTCACAATCCTCAGTGGTTATTCAAAGCTGGTTACGTGCGAACCAGTGGTTCAGAAACAACCCTTGCTGGAGTTGATCAAGCGATCAACACCGTGCAACCAGAAAGAATCATTCTTTCAGCGGACTACCACCAAGGCACTTGGGGTGCAGCCACCACACTCAAATACGTGGGGGCCAAAAAACAAGAAGACATTGCTGGCGCAACTGCCAACACCTATGCCCCAAGCTCTTACACCATCATCAATGCCCGTGGTCAATACAAAGCCAATAAACAACTCAATCTCCATGCTGGCATCAACAATCTGTTCGATAAAAATTACATTGATTGGGCCAATATCTCATCGTCTGGTTTAACTCACACCGGTAGCACTGCTGTGAGCGACTATCACACCTCACCAGGTAGAAACTTCTTCGTCAGCATGAACTATGAGTTTCAGTAAATAAGAAAAAAATAACAAGAAAAATAAAAGACAAAAATTAACAGGTAATCAGCAAGAAAATCCATTCGTCATAGCAAGCCAAGATTTTCAAGATAGATCTAGCCAGCCACTAACTTAAATCATGGAAACATATGACTTTATCTATTCAAGAAATTCAGCAGGGACTCATCAATCAACGTTTCAAAAGTAAAGTAAGGCACAGAGAGGTGGCTCATTCCATGGGTATCTCTGAGGCTGAACTACTGGTTGCTCACTTAGGCGTTGATGCTTCTAAAACAGACAGTAATTTCAGGGCAATTCGCTTAGAGCCTGATTGGGCCTCCATCATTGCTGGGGCTCATTCTTTGGGTGAAGTCATGGCGCTGACCAGGAATGAATCCTGTGTGCACGAGAAGGTAGGGCAGTACAGCCTTCCAACAGGCCAAGACCTTGACTTGCTCTTAGGTAAGGAAATTGATTTAAGAATTTTTTACAAAGAATGGGCCCATGGCTTTGCTGTGATTGAAAACCACTACTTGGATTGTCGTCGCAGCCTGCAGTTTTTTGATTGTCATGGCAATGCTCTGCACAAGATCATCATGACAGAGAGCAGTGACATCTTTGCCTATGAACACATCATTGAAAAATACCAATCAAAGGATCAAAGCCCCAAGATTGAGATACAAGCCCCTAAGATCAATCAACGTCCTTTGATTGATAGCGACATTGATTTAATGAGCTTTCAGAAAGAATGGTTAGGCATGACTGATACCCATCAGTTCTATGACCTAATCAAACAATACAAGCTCAGCAGAATCCAAGCCTTGCGCTTTGCCCCTGAGGGGTATGCCCAAAGAGTTCCGCTTCAGTTCACGAGAGAGTTATTGAGAAAGGTGGCCATCAAGCAGATCCCCATCATGGTGTTTGTGGCCAACCGAGGAGTCATACAAATACACACAGGACCAATATCCAGGGTTGTGATGCTAGACCCTTGGCTCAATATCCTGGATAAAAACTTCAATCTTCATTTACGAGAAGATAATATTTATGACACGTGGGTCGTCAGAAAACCCACAGATGATGGCATCGTCACATCCCTCGAGTTATTTGATTCTGAAGGTCAGGCGATTGCTATGTTCTTTGGTGAAAGAAAGCCCGGCACTCCTGAGCTGGAATCTTGGCGCAACATGGTTAACGAATTTTTAGATAGAGAAGAGCCATGCATCCAGTGATTCTTGAGCGTCGACAACTGCTCCAAAACATCTGCGCTCCTGCCGCCAAGGCAGCAGCGGCCACTGCTATCAGTAGTTGGCTATTTGCCACACCAAGTTGGGCTAAACCAAAGGCAACTGTATTGAAGCGCTTGGTCTGTGTGGGCGGATCTTTAACAGAAATCATCTATGCCTTAAATCTTCAAGAGCATCTGATTGCCATTGATACCACATCCACATACCCCATGGCCACCAAAAAATTACCCAGCGTGGGATACGCCAGAACACTCTCTTTAGAAGGTGTATTGAGTATGCGACCACAACTCCTCTTGGTCACTGAAGATGCTGGACCTCCGCAAGTATTGCGGCAAATCAGCCACGCTGGAGTTCAGGTCAAGGTATTGAAAGCGGATCATCGTTATGAAGGCTTGATTGATCGAATCAGGGCCATTGGTTTCTTGTTGGGGGCAGAAGGGCAAGCAGAGAGGCTAATCAAAGAAATCAATCATGAGTGGCAACAATACCAACAAGATATCAATCACGCCATGATTGGTAAAAATGAAAACCTCAATAAAAAGAAAGCCCCCAGCCAGCAGTTAAAGGCCATGTTCATCATGGCACACAGTCCACAGCAAATCATGGTGGCAGGGCACAGCACGAGTGCCCATGCCATCATAAATTACCTCCATCTTGATAATGCATTCAAGACAGTGCAAGGCTACAAGCCGCTCAACCCAGAGAGCGTGATTGCTGGCCAAGCAAACATTATTCTATTGACAGACCAAGGGCTGCAAGCTCAGGGTGGTATGCAGGGGATCTTGCGTTTACCAGGGGTAATTCAGACACCGGCTGCCAGACATCGGCAGATTTATTCTCGTGAGGCCAATCATCTTTTAGGCTTTGGCCCTCGTTTACCCAGCATGCTTCATTCACTTGCCAAAGAAATACACGCTATCAAGTGATGCATCAGAGCGCACCTTTGCACGGGTATTCCAAATTCATGAGCAATCAAACTGTATTGATGTATGCCATTGGTTTGATCGCATTGATAGCAATCGCATTAACGGCTATAACTCTTGGCCCAGTTGAAATCAACTATCTACAAAGTTTATCGACTCATGATGAGCTCGTAGAGAACTATATTTTGTGGCAGGTGCGCTTACCCAGAATTTTATTCTCCATTGCGATTGGCGCAAGTCTTGGTTTGGCAGGAGCTTTGACGCAAGGATTATTTCGTAATCCGCTGGCAGATCCTGGTTTATTGGGTGTGAGCAGCGGTGCCGCGGCAGCGGCAGCAGGCGCGATTGTATTTTCTGGAAATTGGGATTGGGCAATGCCTGAAGTCCTGCGTGTTTGGGCATTGCCCATTGCAGCCTTTTGTGGAGCTCTTGGGATTTGCTTTCTATTAGATCGCCTTGCCAGGTGGTTAACGCCCGGATCAGTGATGGGGCTGTTGCTGACTGGTATTGCCATTAACGCCTTGGTCGCAGCTTTCATTGGGTTATCAAGCTACCTTGCCAATGACGAACAATTAAGAAACTTATCTTTTTGGACCATGGGCTCATTGGCGGGAGCTAATTGGATGGTTCTTTCCTTCATGATGTTTGTGTTAGTTATTGCATTCTTATGTTCACAAAGATTGACACTGCAAATCAATGCGTTGTCATTGGGTGAGGCTGTAGCAGCTCAGGTCGGCATCAACTTGAAGCAATTGCGTCAACGCATTATTTTGATGGTGGCTTTCTTGAGTGCGTGCGCGGTTGCATGGTGTGGAATGATTGGATTCATCAGCTTGATTGCGCCTCACATAGCCAGGGCCATCGCAGGTCCTGATCATCGACAGGTATTGCCTTTGTCGATGTTACTCGGCGGCTTGCTCTTGCTATTAGCAGATACCTTGGCCAGAACAGTGGCCACTCCTGCAGAAATACCTGTGGGGATATTCACAGCCTTATTGGGTGCGCCATTTTTCTTGAGTCTATTAGCGAAACAACGCAAAGCCCTGATCTAATGACCGAAAACCAAATTATCTTGTCTTTAAAAGACTTCAGCCCAAAATATTCAAACGCGCAAGCGAGCAGAAATACGCTTGGGCCATTCTCAATTGATATCAAAAGCAATGAACGCATAGCGATACTGGGCCCAAGCGGTGCTGGTAAATCAACTTTATTGCAAATCATGTCTGGATTGTATGAATATTTTGGAGATATCGAGTTTTTATCAAAACCACTCAGGCAAATGAGTGTTCAAGAACTTTCTTATAAAAGAGCATTCTTACCCCAGCAGCATGAGACTGCATTTAATTTAAGCGTTG
>CAMBJN010000089.1 GCA_945867755.1 Polynucleobacter meluiroseus | reverse complement strand
CTGGTGGGAAAACTGCGATCAATTTGATTACTTTTTGATTTGGCCAGTCAGCACTTTGTGCTTGAGCAGCACCAGTAATACATAGAACCGACATCAAGCCGGCTAAAAGCTTATTCATTTCGTCTCCTTTAGGTTTTGTCCGACTTTTTTAGCTCTGTGACCTCATAAATATCCCACACTCCTATAATGAATGCAATTAAAAAAACGGGGCATGTCATGCGCAAGAAAATTGTGGTTTTAGATGATTATGAAAATTCATATGAAAAACTGTCCAATTGGAGCGCCATCAAAGATTTAGCCGATGTGCAGATCTTCAATCAACCCCTGTTAGGCCCCGCCCTTCTAGAAAAGATTCAAGATGCTCATGCCTTGGTGTTGATGCGTGACCGTTCACCTCTTAAAGCAGATCTGATTGCTCAGTTAAAACATTTGGAATATGTGGTTTTTACCGGCACCCGAAATTTAGCCTTAGATGCTGAAGCATTAAAACAACGCAGCATTCCAGTCAGTCACACTGAATGGGGTCCATCCAAAGACAGTACGACTGAATTAACTTGGGCATTGATTCTGGGATTGCACAAAAGATTGGTCGAGCAGAACAAACTGATCATTGATCAGCAATGGCGCAATCAGTATTCTTTATTGCCTATCTTAAAAGGCCAAACTTTAGGCTTGGTGGGCTTGGGTGAAATTGGTTCGCGTGTGGCCAAGATTGCATTAGCCTTTAGCATGAAAGTGGTGACTTGGAGTCCTAACATGACTGCCCAAAGAGCTGCCGCTGTGGGTGCAGAATCAGTTAGCTTGGATACCCTGCTGCAAACATCTGACATTGTTTCCTTGCACATCGTTGCCAGTCCAACGACCAAAGGCATGATCAATCAAGAAAAATTAGCTCTGATGAAAAAAGATGCTTTGCTGATCAACACATCCCGCTCAACTTTGCTTGATACGAATGCATTGGTTCAAGCACTTCAAAACCAAAATATCGGCGGCGCCGCTTTGGATGTTTTTGATGTCGAGCCAATACCTGCTGATCATCCTTTGCGCACCACGCCCAATACATTACTCACGCCGCACCTTGGCTTTGTCGCACAGCCCGTGTTCAAGTCATTCACCACTGGTGTGGTCGAGTGCTTAGAAGCTTGGTTAAATGGTCAAACCATCATCCGTCCTCTGCCCTGATTGCGGCAATCCACGAGGTGCTCTGCAGTCAGAGTGCCCCTATTGTGGATCGCAAGAGACACCGCCATTACCTAAAAAATTGGCAGGTATTTATACGCTCAATTTAGAAGAGAATTTACCCAGGGTCGACGAAGCCTTGATACTTTTTGATCGAGCTTTAGATGAGCTGGCCAAAACAGCCATCAGAGTTGTGAAAGTAATTCATGGATATGGTTCAGGTGGACAAGGTGGTCGAATCAAAGAAGCGATTCGTCAAGAGTTGATTTATCAAAGACGTTCGCACGTGATCAGCAGCTATTTTGCTGGTGAAGATTTGGGTCCTGGCAAAGAGTCTTATCAAGAACTTTGTAGGCAATACCCTGCTGTTAAAGATATTCTGACAAAGGATATTTATGGCAACCCAGGCATCACCTTGATTATTCTGAAAAGATG
This sequence comes from Polynucleobacter meluiroseus, assembly GCA_945867755.1. Lineage (GTDB taxonomy): Bacteria > Pseudomonadota > Gammaproteobacteria > Burkholderiales > Burkholderiaceae > Polynucleobacter > Polynucleobacter meluiroseus_D. The sequence goes on along the minus strand of CAMBJN010000089.1, from coordinate 4,490 downwards.
AACAAACCACTCACCAACTCTCAATGCCCGCAATGTGGCAAGATTTTTGAATGCCTCGCTGCCACAAATGTGGAGGACTGTTGGTGCATGTCTCTGCCATCAGTGAGCTTCAAAGATGGCGAAAAAAGCAGTTCTTGCTGGTGCTCTGATTGCCTTCAACAGCAATTGGAAAAACAATCAAAACAAGAGTAAAGAGGAGCTAAAAGCTCACTCGGAGCGGGAACAAACCCACTCACGTCTTTGCCATTCACCTGGTTTTTCAGCAAAAACCATCCAAATGACTAAACCGCTCATCAAAGACCAAATTGGGTTAGAAATTAAAGTTTTCATTTAAACACTCCTTTTAAAGCTATTAGATACAAGGCACAGCGCCAATACTGTATAAATATACAGTATTTTTAGAAGATGTCAAGAAATTACTTAAAATCCTTAAAAAGGGCTTATTTGGGCAGATAATTGATAATTCAAATGAGCCTAGGAAGCCTGGGTTCTTGTGAACAATGTCTGGATAACTGGGTGAATAATGACTTTGGCTGAAATGATTTTTGATGGACTGGTTTGTTTGATTGGTGGACTGGTGGTTTTCTACATGGTTCGTCGCTATTGGGCGATGTTTCGTGCCAGCAAAAAAGATTCTTCGAAATAAGGAAACGTCTCTATGTTCTTAATAGCTATTCGCACCCCACTTTCTCGTGTTTTATTGAGTGCTTGTTTGGTATTGTTTTCAAGCCTTTCTTTAGCTCAAGCTGATATTCCAGAAGCCAAAGTTTCTCAGGGTATTGAATACATCAGCGGTGGCATTGGTAGTGAAGAGTCTGATGCAATGTTGGCTTTGGGGAAAAAGTGGCCCTTGGTTTTGGAGTTCTCTCAAGATCATCCACAAAGACCCTTGTGGGTGGCTGATGTCACCGTCAAAATCATGGATCAAAAAAAGAAGGTGGTTTTTGAAGCCTTGAGCGAAGGCCCCATCATGTTGCTCAAAATGAATGCCGGCAAATACGATGCTGAATATTCATTTGAAGGAAAAATTTTGAAACGTTCCTTGGTAGTTGAAGAAGGCAAGTTCCAAAAGCAATCCGTTGTTTGGCCGCGATAAGAACAACAAGGTCTCGTGCGCTCAGCATTTCTTGACAACATCAAAGGCATTGCTTGCCTGTTGATTGTTTTTCATCACTTGGCTTTTTACGGGCCAATGTCGGATGTTGCCAATGCAGTGATCCCCAATAGCATTGATTTCTTTTTTGATTACGCACGCTTAGCAGTTGCAGCATTTCTATGTTTGGGTGGCTTTTTAACTGGCTTAAAACTCAGTGAGCCGAATTTCTTTACTAAGCACTCTGTTCAACAAGTGATTTGGCAAAAGTATCTCCGCCTGGTGATTCCATACCTTGGAGCCATCGCTTTGGCGATTGCAGCTTCTTTTGTGGCCAGTCGCTTGATGCAGCACCATTCAATCTATGCGATGCCCGATGTGCCACAATTACTGAGTCATCTGTTCTTTTTACAAAACATCCTTGGCTATGAATCTTTGTCCGCAGGGCTTTGGTATGTCGCCATTGATTTTCAGTTATTCGCTTTTTGTGCCTTGGTGGTTTTCTTGGTAGAAAAATTATCCCCAGCCAGCTGGAGCTACCGAAGCACTCGCTTGATCAGCTTGACCATTTTTAGCGGACTCACAATTGCATCAGTGATGTTTTTTAATTTATATGATTTGTTTGACATTTGGTTCTTTTATTTCTTTGCCGCCTACGGCTTGGGCTTATTGGCAGCATGTCTTGCGAAAAACCAAGCGCATCGTGTGTTGATTCTATCGGTGGTGGCCGTGACTATTTTTTCTCTTTATTACCAAGAGTTCAGAGAACGTCTGTTGATTGCATTACTCATGGCATTTTTGTTATTCAGTAGTTATCAGAGCGGTTGGTCACAATCCAAACTATGGAACAACCCTTTGAAAAAAATTGGGGAGATGTCTTATTCCATTTTCTTGGTGCACTTCCCCGTTTCGCTTGTGATCAGTGGCATTTGGGTGAAGCTTTATCCAAGCGATCCTTGGATGAATGTCTTAGGCATGGGTTTGTCTGCGTTACTGAGTTTGTTGCTGGCGATTCCTTTTTACAGGTTCATTGAAAAGAACTAAACCCAACGAGTTAAATCCAACCTTGCTTCCACTCTAATCCATTGGTGAGTGATCGCCAGTGGATTGTTTTTTGGCGCTTACTCATCACCGCTTCAATCACCACTTGTTCTACTGGGCCACCTTCGATTTCCGGCTCAATCACTTTGATCACCATGAAATGCTTTTCTTTGTTCTCAGGTATGGCCGCGGTCCATTTACTCAAGAGCAGTTTTTTAGGGTGAATTAAATTCTTTAACATAGGTGAGATGCAATGGCTCTTTAATTTTTATTTATTTCATTAGATACTAGGCAGATGAAACAATTATTACAAGAAACTAAAACAATTGCTGTGGTGGGTCTATCCAACAAACCTGATCGTCCATCCTATGCTGTGACCCAGTACATGCAAGCGCATGGCTATAAGATCATTCCCGTGAATCCCGCTTGCTCTGAAATTTTAGGTGAGATCTGTTATCCAGATTTGAGCAGTATTCCAGCACCTGTGGACATGGTGAATGTCTTCAGAAAGTCAGAAGATTGCTTAGAAGTCGCTCGTGAAGCAGTCAAAATCGGCGCAAAGTCCTTGTGGCTTCAAATGGGTGTTATTAATCAGGAGGCCTTGGACTATGCCAGCTCACATGGCTTGACTGGCATCATGGACAAATGCCTGATGGTGGAGCACCACAAGCTCGGTCTTTAAGCCCATCACCATGGCCAGCCTACCAAAGCAGAAATCCTGATTCTGGATTAAGCTAGATGCATGAAAAATATCAATGACATCCTGGCCAGCGAGATCACCCCTCAAAACATCTTTGAAAAAAGACGTCAATTAATCAAAATGGCAGCGTTGGGTGCGTTTGGTTTATCCCAAGCAGAAGTGTTCAGCAGAAATGCTTTTGCTCAGAGCGGTCCAAAGCTCCCAGCCAAAGTTAATCCACAGTTTTTTGTGGCCGATAAGCTCACGAGCTACAAAGATGTCACGACCTACAATAATTTTTATGAGTTTGGCACGGACAAGGCCGATCCTGCTCGTAATGCCCACACCCTAAAAACAAGACCATGGACCGTGAGTGTCGAGGGTTTAGTGAATAAACCAAAAGTTTGGGACATTGATGCGCTGCTCAAATTAGCCCCCATGGAAGAGCGTGTCTATCGCATGCGCTGTGTTGAAGGATGGTCGATGGTCATTCCTTGGATTGGTTATTCTTTATCGCACTTGATCAAAGCCAGCGAACCTCAAGGTTCTGCCAAGTACATTGAATTTATTACATTGGCAGACCCTAAACAAATGCCTGGTCTCAGTAGTCGCGTATTGAAATGGCCTTACACCGAGGGCTTGCGTTTGGATGAGGCCATGAACCCATTGTCATTGCTGACCTTTGGTCTTTATGGTGAAATTCTACCCAATCAGAATGGCGCACCAATCCGCATCACAGTACCTTGGAAGTACGGTTTCAAAAGCGCTAAGTCGCTTGTGAAAATTCGGATCACGGATCAAGAACCTGCCACGAGCTGGAAAGTATCGGCACCCTCTGAGTATGGTTTTTATTCCAATGTGAACCCAGAGGTGAATCATCCGCGTTGGAGCCAAGCAACTGAAAGAAGAATCGGTGCTGAAGGCGGCATGTTTGCCCCCAAGATCAAGACTTTGCCTTTCAATGGCTACGCTGAACAGGTGGCTCATCTTTACAAGGGCATGGATTTACGGAAATTCTATTAAGTGATGAAAATGTTATTGATCGGCATTGGTTTGCTGCCATTGGTCCGATTAATAGTTTTGGGCTACCAAGATGATTTGACAGCCAACCCTATTGAGTTCATCACTCGCTCGACTGGCACATGGGCCTTGGTGTTCTTGTGCTTGACCTTGGCCATCACACCTCTTAGAAAACTCACTGGCATCAATCAATTGATCCAATACAGAAGAACCTTGGGTTTATTGGTGTTCTTCTATGCCTGCCTCCACTTTTCAATTTGGTTTTGGTTAGATCATTGTTTGATATTTTCAGAAATGATCAATGATGTGATCAAGCGCCCATTTATTACTGTCGGTTTTTTATCTTTTGTTTTACTGATTCCCTTAGCGCTCACATCCAATCAATGGGCTGTTATAAAACTAAAGCGCAACTGGGCGAGACTCCATCAATTGATTTACTTGGTAGCTCCTTTGGTGATCCTTCATTATTTTTGGCACAAGTCCGGAAAAAATGATTACTTCACAGTGAGCATTTATGGTGCTGTTCTTTTAATACTTCTCGCATTTAGATTAAGACTGAGGTTAAAACAATGAAACTGATCAAACAAAACAATTTAAAAATATCTGTTTACGGCGGTCTATTGGCCATACTCATGACCTCACTGATGAGTGCGGCAA
>CAMBJN010000088.1 GCA_945867755.1 Polynucleobacter meluiroseus | reverse complement strand
TTTCTATCCCCAAGCTTCGTCGATTTCCATCTTTGTCATCATGATCATTGTCTTGTTAATCAAACCCGCTGGATTATTTGGTAAATCAAATTGATCACAAAGCTTAACCTTTCTTCTCTCGACAAAATATCTATTGTCATTTTGTTCTTTTTGGCCATCGTTCCATTCCAGGGGGTTGTGTACGACCTCTTTATGATGAAAGTGTTTTGCTTTGCTATTTTTGCTGCCTCTCTGAACCTTTTATTAGGGTTTGCTGGATTACTTTCATTTGGGCATGCCGCTTTCTTCGGTACAGGCGCTTACATTAGTGCTTATGTCATGAAGGAGTGGGGCCTAACACCAGAATTAGGATTACTTGCTGGCGTTCTCTGCGCAACTGCACTTGGTTATGTATTTGGGTCTTTGGCGATCCGTCGTCAAGGCATTTATTTTGCAATGATCACGCTTGCACTTGCTCAGATTATTTATTTTTTAGCAACGCAAGTGCCATTCACAAACGGCGAGGACGGAATACAGGGTGTTCCTAGAGGACATTTTTTAGGATTCATTGATTTATCAGTTTCTACAAATATGTATTACTTCGCGCTGGTTGTTTTTGTACTGGCTTTTCTGATGATCAAGCGCATTGTTAACTCACCGTTTGGTCAAGTTATGAAGTCTGTTCGTGAAAATGAGCCCAGAGCTATTTCACTTGGCTACGACGTTAATAAATATAAATTGATCGCATTCACCCTATCTGCTGGTTTGGCTGGACTTGGAGGAGCGCTAAAAAGCTTGGTGCTTCAATTGGCGTCACTCTCAGATGTTTTTTGGCACACCTCAGGCGAAGCGGTTCTTATGACAATTCTCGGTGGCATAGGTACCTTATGGGGGCCTGTTGCTGGCGCCGCAATCATTATCAACTTACAAAATTATCTTGCCAATTTAGGTGGTTGGAGCACGATCGCCACTGGCGCCATCTTCGTTATCTGTGTGATGGCATTCAGACGAGGTATCGTCGGTGAAATAGCCCATCGATTGAAGATCAAACTCTGACACCACTTAACTTTAGTGGAATGTCTTCAAAGTTAAATCAAATGTTTTATATCCAGAAGAAAAGAAAAAAGCCTCTAAAACAAAAAGTCTTAGAAGCCTTATAAATCTTGGTTGCGGGGATAGGATTTGAACCTATGACCTTCGGGTTATGAGCCCGACGAGCTGCCAGACTGCTCCACCCCGCGTCTGAGAATGAAACTATATCAGGTTAAACCCTAAATAGCAAGGATATGCTGGCTTTTCATCCAGTAATGCCATGTCTTTTAAAGAAAAATTTAGATTAAGTAGATTATTTGGTTCATTTGTTATGTGAAAATCCGCACATGCAAAAACACCTGGCTTATGCCCATTTAGTCGCTCCTGGCATTTATTGCGTTGATACCGGATTTGTAAGAGAGCAATTTGATGCCAGTTATATGGTGCATGATGGTGATGAAGTTGCTTTCATCGACGTTGGTACCAATTACTCCATTCCCAGATTCTTAAGCACTCTTGATGAGCTTGGCTTAAGTACTCAACAAGTTAAATACATTGTTCTGACCCATGTTCATTTAGATCATGCCGGTGGTGCAGGTGAGATGATGCGAATTTGTGATCAAGCTCAATTACTGGTTCATCCTCGAGGCGCGCGACACATGATTGACCCAAGCGCCCTTCGCGCTGGAGCAGTGGGTGTTTATGGTGAAGAAATTGTTGAGCAGTCCTACGGTCAATTATTGCCAGTCGATGCCGCCAGAATCATTGAGGTTGATGAGGGTCATCAGATTCATTTGGGCAAAAGAATTCTTCATTGCCTAGACACACCCGGTCATGCCAAGCATCACATCGCTATTTGGGACCCAATCAGTCGCGGTGTTTTCACGGGCGATACCTTCGGTCTTTCTTACCGAGAGCTTGATGCCGAAGAGGGTGCTTTCATCATGCCGACCACTACGCCGATTCAGTTTGATCCTGAAGCTCTGAAAGACTCTGTTTTGCGGATTTCAGCGCTCAAGCCTGATTGCTTGTTTCCTACTCATTTCAGTCGAATCGATGGCGTTGAGCGTTTAAAACATCTTTTTTTAGAGCAATTGGATGAAATTGTTGTTTTAGCGAAACAATTAAAAACTGATTCAAATCGCCATGCTTTATTGAAGGATGGCATGGCAAAAATTCATATTAATCATTTAAAAACAATGAATTGCAAACTTTCTGCTGATGAAATCACAGCTTTTCTTCAGATTGATTTGGAGTTAAATGCTCTGGGAATCTGCCATTGGCTGGATAAATCATAGCGTGGACTTAATTAATGTTGCGTTGCAATATGGTCGGCATATAATAAAAACATCATTTACAAGGGAGTGACTGGTGTCCATCAGCAATCCGGAAAATTCACAAACATCTTTACTGAAGCCGGTCGAGCTTCACGGTCAAGATGGTCATCAAAAAGCAAGCACTGCTACCTTAGCGATTGCAGCCATTGGCGTTGTTTTTGGCGACATTGGTACAAGCCCCTTATATGCATTAAAAGAATCCTTCAGCCCAAGTCACGGCATTCCATTCAGCGAAATGGCTGTGTTTGGAATCATTTCAATGATGTTTTGGACCATCTTGTTGGTTGTGACATTCAAGTATGTTCACTTTGTGATGCGAGCAGATAACAAGGGCGAGGGTGGAGTGCTCTCTTTGATGGCATTGGCACTTCGATCACTTCAGTCAGGAAGCAAATCCTATTTAGCGGTGATGATGTTAGGCATGTTTGGCGCCTGCATGCTTTATGGCGAATCAGTCATCACCCCAGCCATCTCTGTGCTGTCAGCGGTAGAGGGCTTAGAAATTGCCACTCCTGAAATGAAGCGCTTTGTGATTCCAATCACAATCACTATCTTAGTTGCGTTGTTTGTGATCCAAAAATACGGCACTGCGGCGGTCGGCAAACTATTCGGTCCCGTCACCATCGCGTGGTTTATTTCATTGGCTGCATTGGGTCTCTATAACGTCATCAAGGCGCCAGAAATTCTTAACGCGATCAATCCAATCTACGCGATCAATTTCATTTCCGAACATACCCTGATGGCCTACATCGTGATGGGCTCTGTGGTTCTTGTGGTGACTGGCGTTGAGGCACTCTATTTAGACATGGGCCACTTTGGTAGACGTCCGATTCGATACGCTTGGCTCTTTTTGGTCTTACCAAGCCTGCTCTTAAATTATTTTGGTCAAGGCGCTTTATTGCTATCAAACCCTGAGGCCATTAAAAATCCTTTTTACTTGATGGTGCCTGAGTGGGCTCTGTGGCCAATGGTGGGCTTAGCCACAGCTGCTACGGTGATTGCCTCTCAAGCAGTTATTTCAGGCGCATTTTCATTGGCGAACCAAGCAATTCTCTTGGGGTTCTTGCCGCGCATGGGTATTCGTCATACCTCTGACAATGAAAGAGGGCAGATCTATATCCCTGTGGTGAATTGGTCACTCTTGATCATGGTGCTTTTCACGGCGATCGAATTCAGAGAGTCCGGCAACTTAGCGGCAGCTTACGGTATATCAGTCACAACGACCATGTTGATCACCACCATCCTTTTGGCGATTGTGATGCGTCGTGAGTGGCGTTTAAATCCAATGGTGATTGCTTGTTTGATCACAGCTTTCTTGATCATTGACTTGGCATTTTGGACTGCAACCTTAATTAAGTTAAAAGATGGCGGCTGGTACCCATTGTTGATTGGCGTCATTTGTTTTACTTGTTTAATGACTTGGTACAAAGGCCGAAAATTACTTCGCGATCGCATCATTAATGAATCCATTCCTTTGGAACCATTTGTCGCTGGTCTCTTGGCGCACCCTCCACACAGAGTCGAAGGCACAGGCATCTTTTTAACTGCCCACATCGATTACGTTCCTGTTGCGATGCTTCACAACCTCAAACACAATCGTGTTTTACATGAACGCGTTTTCTTCTTGAAGTTGAGCATTTGGGATGTGCCTTATGTGAATGATGAAGAACGTTTAACGCTCAAGGACATGGGCGGGCAAATGTATTTGGTTCGCTCAGTCCATGGTTACAAAGAAACTCCTGACATCAATAAAGTATTGGCGCAAATTGAAGCCCAATACCAATTGAAGTTTGATCTGATGGAAACCTCCTTCTTCTTGGCACGCGATACCGTGGTGTCTTCAAAATTTCCAGGCATGGCCCTATGGCGTCAAAGATTATTTGCTTGGATGTTCCAAAATGCTGCAAAACCCTCCGACTTCTTTAAAATCCCTGCAAATAGGGTGGTTGAGCTTGGCGCCAAGATAGAAATTTAAGTTTTTTTAGGCATAAAACACTAATGGCTTTATCCTTGGGCTTATGAGCTATTGCAGAATTTCACTCGGCGTCCTTTTCATCTCATTGTCCTTGCTGACATCGGTGGCTTTTGCTGGTCCAGCAGAGGTGGCTGAGCTTGCAGAAATTGAAAAGAGTCAAAGCAATCTTAATCTGCAAAAAGATTGGGCTAAATACCGCTTAGAAAAAAAGCAACATGATTGTTACGATAAATTTTTCACCACCCGCTGCCTTGATAAAGCTCGTTTAGAACATCGTCAAGAGATTAAAGAAATACGCGCTCAAGAAATTCCCATGCGCGAAAGAGAACGCGTTCTCAAGTCTATTGTGAAAGATGAGCAAGATGCACTGCGGGTTAAAGAGCGCAACGATCCTGCCAAGGCAAAACAACGTGCTGATAACGTTAAAGATTATGAGCAAAAGCAATTAGATCAAGTCAAGCGTGAAGAAAATCTTGTGAAAAAACGTGCTGATTCAGAAAAGCGTTCTCAAGAAAACAAAAAGGGCAATCCGCTCTGATGGCAAAAATTAAATCTGTTTATGTTTGCCAAGCGTGTGGAGGTCTATCAGCAAAATGGCAGGGCCAATGCCCTAACTGTGAAGCTTGGAACACCATGGAAGAAACCGTGGAAGACAAACCATCAAGCAATCGCTTTCAGAGCTTAGCTAAAGCGGCGCCAAAACAAAAACTATCTGCTATGGAAGCCGAGGATTTGCCTCGCATCAGCACTGGTATTGATGAGTTTGACCGAGTATTGGGTGGTGGCTTGGTCACTGGTGGCGTGGCATTGATTGGCGGTGACCCCGGCATTGGTAAATCCACATTGCTCTTGCAGGCGCTCGCTGCAATGAGTGCTCGTGGTGACTCGGTTCTTTATATCAGCGGTGAAGAATCTGGAGCGCAAATTGCATTGAGAGCAAAACGCTTGGGTATACAGGCACCTGACTTAGAGGTCTTGGCTGAAATCCAATTAGAAAAATTACTCGCCACCATTGAATCTGCAAGACCCACGGTGGTCGTGGTTGACTCGATACAAACAGTCTACTCAGAAGCTTTGAGCTCTGCACCTGGTTCAGTGGCGCAAGTGAAAGAATGTGCAGCACAACTGACTCGACTAGCTAAAACAACAGGTGTTTGCATGATCATGGTGGGCCATGTCACCAAAGAAGGTAATTTGGCAGGACCAAGAGTCTTGGAGCACATCGTTGACACCGTTTTGTATTTTGAGGGTGATACGCATTCTTCATTCAGATTGGTTCGAGCTTTTAAAAATCGTTTCGGGGCCGTGAATGAATTAGGTGTTTTTGCCATGACCGATAAAGGTCTCAAAGGTGTGACCAATCCATCAGCTTTGTTCCTCTCTCAACATGATCAAATTGTTCCAGGTTCTTGTGTGTTGGTCACGCAAGAAGGTAGTCGACCATTGTTGGTTGAGATTCAGGCATTGGTCGATGCTGCACATGTGCCCAATCCACGCAGATTGGCTTTAGGACTAGAGCAACATCGTTTGGCCATGCTTTTGGCTGTCTTGCATCGTCATGCGGGCATTGCTTGTTTTGATCAAGATGTTTTCTTAAACGCGGTGGGTGGTGTAAAAATCACTGAGCCAGCAGCTGACTTGGCGATCTTATTGGCGATTCAGTCGTCGATGAAAAACAAAGCATTGCCCAAGAACTTAGTTGTCTTTGGCGAGGTTGGTTTGGCTGGAGAAATTAGACCGTGTCCAAGAGGTCAGGAGCGCCTCAAAGAAGCCGCTAAGCTCGGCTTTA
>CAMBJN010000087.1 GCA_945867755.1 Polynucleobacter meluiroseus | reverse complement strand
CGCGGCTTGGTCACTGTTAAAGATATTTTAAAAGCCAAGGAACATCCTTTGGCCAGTAAAGATGGTCGCGGTCAATTGATCGCTGGCGCTGCGGTGGGTGTTGGTCCAGATAATGATGAGCGTATTGAGCTTTTGGCCAAGGCTGGCGTGGATGTGATTGTGGTGGATACCGCTCACGGTCACAGTCAAGGTGTTTTGGACCGTGTTAAATGGGTTAAGAAAAACTACCCGCAAATCCAAGTGATTGGCGGCAATATTGCTACCGCTGAAGCTGCAAAGGCTTTGGTGGCTCACGGTGCTGATGGCGTCAAAGTGGGTATCGGTCCTGGTTCGATTTGCACCACTCGTATTGTTGCTGGAGTGGGGGTGCCTCAAATCACCGCAGTCGTGAATGTATCTGCGGCATTAAAAGGCACCGGCGTGCCATTGATTGCTGATGGTGGTATTCGTTACTCAGGGGATATTTCAAAAGCTTTGGCTGCTGGAGCTCATTGCGTGATGATGGGTGGCATGTTTGCTGGTACCGAAGAAGCGCCAGGTGAGGTTTTCTTGTACCAAGGTCGCTCATACAAGAGCTATCGTGGCATGGGCTCGGTAGGCGCCATGAGAGATGGTGCAGCAGATCGTTACTTCCAAGAAGATAACAGTGCCAACGTCGACAAGTTAGTTCCTGAAGGCATTGAAGGTCGTGTGCCATACAAAGGCAGCGTTTTAGCGATTGTTCATCAGTTAACTGGCGGCATTCGTTCTTCTATGGGTTACTGTGGTTGCAAGACGATTACTGAGTTGCATGAACAAGCGGGATTTGTTGAAATCACTTCAGCAGGTATGCGTGAGTCTCATGTTCATGACGTGCAAATCACCAAAGAAGCTCCCAACTACCATATCGACTAATTAGCCACTTAGGAATACTGTGCACGACAAGATTTTAATTTTGGACTTTGGGTATCAAGTGACTCAATTGATTGCAAGAAGAGTGCGTGATTCACACGTTTATTCTGAAATCCATCCGTATGATGTAGATCCAAGCTTCATTGAAAAGTTTGTCAAAGAGCAGGGCTGTAAAGGCATTATTTTGTCTGGTGGTCCAAGCTCTGTGACCGAAGGTGATACACCTCGCGCCCCAGAAATCGTGTTCAATCTTGGTGTTCCAGTTTTAGGCATTTGTTATGGCATGCAAACCATGGCAGCTCAATTGGGTGGCAAGGTTGCTTCAGCAGAGTCTTTAGGCAAGTCTCGTGAATTTGGTTATGCCGAAGTGCGTGCCCGTGGGCACACCAAGTTATTAGAAAATATTCAAGACTTCGTCACGCCAGAAGGTCATGGCATGTTGAAAGTGTGGATGAGTCATGGCGACTCAGTCACCGAACTTCCAAATGGCTTCAAATTAATGGCATCCACAGACTCATGTCCTATCGCAGGCATGGCTGATGAGACACGTCATTTTTATGCGGTGCAATTCCATCCCGAAGTGACGCACACTGTTTTGGGTACAGCGATCATCGAGCGTTTTGTTCATCAGATTTGTGCATGTGGCAATGATTGGGTGATGGGTGATTACATCGCTGAAGCAGTTGAAAGTATTCGCAAACAGGTTGGTGCTGATGAAGTCATTCTAGGTTTATCGGGTGGTGTTGATTCAAGTGTGGCTGCAGCTTTGATTCATCGTGCGATTGGGAAGCAATTAACCTGCGTGTTCGTTGATCATGGTTTGCTTCGTTTGAATGAAGGCAAGATGGTCATGGACATGTTTGCTAAGAACTTAGGCGTTAAGGTGATTCATGTGGATGCAACAGCTCAGTTCATGGGTGAGTTAACAGGAGTTTCTGATCCAGAGGCGAAACGCAAGATTATCGGTAAAGAGTTTGTGGAAGTTTTCCAAGTTGAATCAGGAAAAATCAAGAACGCCAAATGGCTTGCTCAAGGCACCATTTATCCAGACGTGATTGAGTCTGCAGGCAAAGGCAAGAAGGGCGCTCATACCATCAAGAGTCACCACAATGTGGGCGGACTACCTGAAGATATGAAGCTTCAGTTATTAGAACCTTTGCGTGAGCTCTTCAAAGATGAGGTTCGTGCCTTAGGCGTTGCCTTGGGTCTACCCTCAGAAATGGTTTATCGCCATCCTTTTCCGGGCCCTGGTTTAGGTGTTCGTATTTTGGGTGAAGTTAAGAAAGACTTTGCTGATTTACTTCGCAGAGCAGATGCGATCTTTATTGAAGAGCTTCGCTCAACCATCGATGAAGCCAGCGGCAAGTCTTGGTACGATTTGACCAGTCAGGCTTTCGCTGTGTTCTTACCTGTTAAATCAGTCGGTGTGATGGGCGACGGTAGAACTTATGAGTATGTGGTCGCATTGCGCGCTGTTCAAACTCAAGATTTCATGACAGCTCATTGGGCGCATTTGCCTCATGACTTATTGGGTCGTGTTTCCAACAGAATCATCAATGAAGTTCGTGGCATCAATCGCGTGGTCTACGATATCAGCGGCAAACCACCTGCAACAATCGAGTGGGAATAAGAGGGAATCATTTCCCTGATATTGGTATGAGGGTTCTCAGTCTCATTCCACCCATGACGCAATTAAATACGCCGTACCCATCGACGGCGTACATCACCGGCTTTCTGCGTTCACGTGGCATTGATGCTCATCAAGATGACTTGGCCTTGTCTTTGGTTCTCAGCTTTTTTTCAAAAAAAGGTCTGGCTGAAGTTCATCAAGCAGCCTTGGCCATTACTGAAGAAAATCGCAGTGCGACGATTAACTTCTTCTTAGATTACTTTGAAGATTATCAAGGCAGCATTGAGCCCACCATCAAGTATTTGCAAGGTGGTGACAGTACCTTGAGTCATCGCATCAATAGTCGTTTTTTCTTACCTGAAGGCCCAAGGTTCCAAGCTTTGGATTCTTATGACGATGATGGTTCTGGTGATTCTCTTGCTTGGGCATTTGGTGCCTTGGGTGCCGAAGATAGAGCGCGCCATTTGGCCACGCTGTATCTTAATGATTTATCCGATGTTTTGCGTGATGCTGTCGATGATCGTTTTGAATTTGTTCGTTATGCAGAATCTTTGGCGGGTAGTCAGCCAAGTTTTGAGCCGTTAGCAAATGCTTTGCAAGCAAAACCCACTTTGATGGATGAGCATCTACGATCTTTAACCATCGAACAGATTGAAAAACACCAACCAAGCTTGGTATTACTTTCAGTACCATTTCCCGGATCTGTTTATGCAGCCTTAAGAATTGCTCAGGTAATCAAAGAGAAATACCCGTTGATTAAAATCGCTTTGGGTGGTGGTTACGTCAACACCGAGTTGCGTGAGCCAACTGAACCAAGAGTGTTTGATTATGTCGATTTCATCACCTTGGATTCTGGCGAACGGCCATTGCTGGCTTTGATTGAACATTTGAATGGTCAGCGTGGCGTCAGTCGTTTGGTGAGAACCTTCATTAGGAATGAAAAGGGGCAGGTGCAATACATTCAGTGGGCTGAACCTGATGTGCCGTTTGAAGAAGTTGGCACAGCCACTTGGGATGGCTTGCCTTTGGATTCTTATTTGTCGTTGTTAGACATGCTCAACCCCATGCACCGTTTGTGGAGTGATGGTCGTTGGAATAAGCTAACTGTGGCCCATGGATGCTATTGGAAAAAGTGCAGCTTTTGCGATGTCAGCTTAGATTACATCTCTCGGTATGAAACAGCCTCAGCATCATTGCTGGTTGATCGCATCGAACAAATCGTCGCTGAAACAGGGCAAACAGGTTTTCATTTTGTGGATGAGGCAGCGCCACCAAAAATACTGAAGGCTTTGGCTGAAGAGTTGATTCGTCGCCAAGTTGTGATTTCTTGGTGGGGCAATATCCGTTTTGAAAAAACCTTCACCCCTGAATTGGCTGACTTATTGGCGCAAAGCGGATGCATTGCCATGTCTGGCGGTTTAGAGGTTGCTTCAGATCGTTTATTGGCTTTGATGGAAAAGGGCGTGACTGTTGAACAAGTGGCGCGAGTAACTAAGAGTTTTTCTGATGTTGGCATTTTGGTTCACGCTTACTTGATGTACGGCTTTCCAACTCAAACTGTTCAAGAAACAATTGATTCCTTGGAGTATGTGCGTCAGTTATTTGAAAACGGCTGTATTCAGAGTGGCTTTTTTCATCGCTTCACTTGCACGGTGCATTCCCCCGTGGGCAAAAATCCAGAGGCTTATGGCATTGAGCTAATTCCATTGCCAGAGATCACCTTTGCCAAAAACGACATTGGCTTCATTGATCCAACTGGCACGGATCATGATGCCTTAGGACAGGGCTTAAAAAAGGCAATTTATAACTACATGCATGGCGTTGGATTTGAAGCAGACATCAGAAGCTGGTTTGATTTGCAAGAGCCAACTCCTAAAAGTACTGTCTCGCGTCAATTTATTGCCAAAGCTTTACAACTGTGACCCACAGATATTCTTTACAATAAGCACAATTGCAAAACCTTTAGGATTGAATGACTTACAGTGTTAAAGAGATTTTTTTGACGCTTCAGGGCGAAGGTGCTCACGCTGGTCGTGCGGCTGTTTTTTGCCGTTTCAGCGGATGCAATCTTTGGTCTGGCCGTGAGGAAGATCGCGCCACAGCAATCTGTCAATTTTGCGATACAGATTTTGTAGGCACTGATGGCGAGGGCGGCGGTAAATTTGAATCAGCTGAACTCTTAGCCAAAGACATTGATCAAATGTGGGGCTTGGGTGACCCGCATCATAAGTATGTTGTTTTTACGGGTGGAGAGCCATTACTTCAATTGGATGATGTTCTGATCCAAGCGCTCCATGCTCACGGCTTTAAGATTGCGATTGAAACCAATGGCACGATCAGAGTCCCCGCCGGGATTGATTGGATTTGTGTGAGCCCCAAGCATGGAGCAGACTTACTTCAAGTACAAGGCGATGAACTTAAATTGGTGATACCTCAAACCGGACACGCAGGGCAATTGTCTCAATTATTGGCTCGTTTTGAAAAAATGTCTTTTAAGCATCATTTTTTACAAGCTCTGGATGGTCCAAATAAAGAGGCCAATACCGAATTAGCCATTAAAATCTGTCAGTCACGCCCTTTATGGCGTTTAAGCACTCAAACACACAAGTTATTAGGTATTCGCTAAGCAAGCGTGATCATGAATAAGAAAATTGAAATCACCCGCAAATTAGAATTCGACGCCGGTCATCGCATCCCACACCATGATGGACATTGCCGTCATGTTCATGGTCATCGTTATGTGATTGAGGTGACATTGATGGGTACTGTGTTGAATCATCAAGGTCATGGCGACGATGGCATGATTCTAGATTTTGGCGACATCAAGAAAATCACCAACGAAGCCATTGTTGAGCAATGGGATCATGCATTTTTAGTTGCCAAAGAAGATGTGGCGCTGGTTAATTTCTTGGCCACCATTCCTGGACATAAAACCGTTGTTTTGAATTCGATCCCTACGGTTGAAAATTTGGCACAAGAAGCCTTTGCCACTTTGGATCCTATTTTTAAAGACAGATTCGGTGGACGTTTGAACCTGAGTCGTTTGCGTTTGTATGAAACACCTAACTGCTGGGCAGATGTTCATGCCTAATGAGCAAGACGCAGAGTTCATGAAGATGGCTCTGATGCAAGCTCATCAGGCCCGCGATGCTGGTGAAGTGCCAGTTGGTGCAGTTCTTGTGGCAAATCAGCAAGTCATTGCCTCAGGCCATAATCAACCCATCGGTCATCATGACCCCAGTGCACATGCTGAGATTGTGACTCTGAAGGCGGCGGGTGCCGCTTTGGGTAATTACAGATTGCCTGAGACCACTCTTTACGTTACCTTGGAGCCTTGCATGATGTGCTGTGGTGTCATCATGCATGCCAGGGTGTCGCGTTTGGTTTATGGTGCATCAGACGCTAAAACAGGTTGCGTGCATAGTGTCATGAAGCTCTTTGACAACGCCCAACTAAATCACCATACAATGGTTGAAGGTGGTGTATTGGCAGATGAATGCGCCCAAGTATTGAAAGACTTTTTTAAAGATCGCCGCATTAAAAATCAATAAGAAAAAATCAGTAAAGATAAATAAATAAGATTCATGAAACTACACATCATCGCTCCTTCAGGCTCATTACCAGACCCTCAGGTTTTGGCCAATGGCGAGTCTTGGTTTAAAAATCAGGGCATTGAGGTTAAAAATATTGCTTGCGGTAAACGACAATTTCAAAGATTTGCTGGTAC
>CAMBJN010000086.1 GCA_945867755.1 Polynucleobacter meluiroseus | reverse complement strand
GCTGCGCAAACTTTTTAAATTGCGTGATCAAAAAGATAGCAAAGAAGAATCCAACTGCAATCAAGATATGTGCAAAAGGATCAAGGCCCTGCTCAACCGTTCTTTGCGTTAGCAAAAGCCACGATGAGAAAGCTAATGTTGGCGGAGCTAAAAATATCGCCATTGTGGGCTTTAGGCGATCAGGCAAAGGTGGTTGAACAAACATCAAACGATGCATCACCAAAGATAAGAGCACAAGCCAAAAGATCAGACCAACACCAAAGAAGAACCAGGAGATTTCAAAATAACCTAGTTTCACACCAGCCACAGGAATCACCACAGTACCGACTGCTGGGATGAACCAAACTGGACAAGCGTGGGCTGCTTGCAAACTTTCACGGTGAACCCAAGCGTTCACAACAGCCAATAAAGCAATCAGATGTAAGCCGGCGCCCATAAGCCAAACAATCTCAGCTATCTGAGAGGAATAAGGAATAATCACTGCAGCTAATAAGCAAACGCCGATTGAGATGGCACCAAAAAATGAGGACTTAACAGGATGATTCCACTCTTCGAGCACCTTCTCAGGGGTCTGTAATTGCTTACGAAGTAAACCTAAAGCTAGTACCAAAAATACAACGATGGCCAGCAAGCCAAAAACCAAAGCAATATCTTGGGCTAATTCAAGCTGAGACACATCTGAAAACTTTGACCAAGACAAGGATAGGCCCGACAGACCCATGACCATGGCAAAGGCTGAAACAGGAGGTGCTGCTAAAAATGTTCTCATGGTGACCAGTGTGATTGATTAAATGATCGATTAAGCGATTAATCGAGATTCTTATTATTTATAAATTTATCATTTTTGCTAGAAATAACTTTGGTACGCAATCATAATGGGAATATGGTCATAAATGTGTTGAGCTGCATCAGCTTATTGATTTACCTAAGTCTTGTTTTGCTACCCCTGAGTATTTCTATGGGACTAAGCCTTCCCAATAGACCATGGACTGATGAACTGTCTTCAAGTTTGGCCATGATTGGCTTCAACATCATTCTGATTGAATTTTGGCTGTCTGGCCGGGTGAAGTTACTTTCCAAAATCTTGGGCATTGATTGGGTCTTGCAAGTTCATCAACTGTTTGCCAGAACCGCTTTGGTATTTTTACTGGTCCACCCTTTTATGTACACCCTACCGAGTCAACCTGTCTGGATGATGGGCGCATCTCACCAAAACTTTCTAGGCCTGACGCTCGCATCAGGTTTAACAGGTATGTTGAGTTTGTTTGCCTTAATTTGCCTCGTGGGTCTAGCAATCACAAGAAAAAGTTCTGAGATCAGCTACGAAGCTTGGCGTTTGAGCCATGTGGTCTTGGCGCTCATCATCGCCACCGTTGGATTTTTTCATACCATTGATGCCGGTAGGTATGCCCAAGAACTTTGGGTGAAAGCTTATTGGCAGCTAATGCTTGGGCTTGCCTTGTTGAGTGTTGTTTGGACTTATGTTGTTAAGCCCCTCATACAAAATAAAAACGCTTACGAAGTGATGTCGATCAAACAAGTGTCCATGGGTATTTGGGAGCTGGTGCTTAAACATCCTGCGGCCAATCAGATGAATTACCAAGCGGGTCAATTTGCATGGTTAAAAATTGGCAGCAGCTCGCCGATGCCAGAGAATCCATTTTCGATTGCGTCTTGCGCTAGCAAAAACTCCTCTGACATCAGCTTCTTGATCAAAGATGTCGGTGACTTCACCCATCAAATCAGTCAACTACAAGCTGGTCACAAGATGTTTGTCGATGGTCCTTATGGCAATTTTGGTGTTGAGGCATTTTCAAACGATCAAGATCAACTGGTCATGATTGCAGGAGGTGTTGGTGTAGCTCCAATGATCAGTATCTTGCGCCAAATAGAACGTGACCAAGATACAAGCTTAATGAATAAAAAGATCTTATTGATTTACGGCAATCGGGTGACGGAGCAAGCGATTAATCTCAAAGACATGGTAAGACTTGAATCATTCAAGCACCTAGAGGTGATTCAACTGGTTTCCGAACCAACAAGCGATTGGCAAGGTCTAACAGGGGTGCTGGATACAACAATGCTTGAAAGAATGCTGAGCGCTCACCAAATTAATTCAAAGACAGCGCAGTTCATGATTTGCGGTCCCGCAGAGATGATTGATTCAGTTGAAACAAGTCTCGATCAATTCGGCGCCCCTTTGGCAAACATTGCATCTGAAAAGTTTCAATATGATTTCGGGAAAAAGAATCCCAAGAATAGGCGAAGTGTGATCAGCGCTATTCTAGGAAGCGCTGCACTCCTTTCAGCAGCAATTTATGCAACACTTCACTGATACTTAATTCATTAAGGACTTTATCGCTTTAAGAAATTACTTCAAGAATTCGAGCGCTCTAAAAGATCTTCCCATCGCGCCATCAAGGCACTGAGTTTGTCTTCAATGATTTTCAGGTTTTCTTGCAAAGTAATCACATCGGCTGGTCTATTTTTATAAATTTCTGGATCACCTAAGCTTTCACTGATAGCTGCTTGCTCTTTTTCAAGATCATCGATTTGCAATGGAATGGCCTCAAGCTCAGCACGCTCTTTGCCATTTAACTTTTGCACCGCTGACTTTTGGGGCTTAGGCGCTTCTTTATTTGATGTCACCTTGACAGGCTCTGATGCTGGAGACTTTGACTTAGCTGGCTCAGGGCTGCCAGATTGATTGCTTCGATACTCTTCTGATCTCTTTTTCTGAATCTTCCAATCTTCGTAGCCGCCCTCGTACTCACGCCAGAAGCCATCGCCCTCATAAGCAATGATTGAAGTGACCACATTGTCTAAAAATGCTCTGTCGTGACTGACCAAGAAAACAGTGCCTTTGTAATCTTGCAATAATTGCTCCAATAATTCCAGGGTATCTATGTCTAAGTCATTGGTTGGCTCATCAAGAACCAAGACGTTGGCTGGTCTGGCAAATAATCGGGCCAGTAAGAGTCGATTGCGCTCACCACCCGATAAAGTGCTCACGGGTGAATTTGCTCTCTCAGGAGAGAACAAGAAATCATTGAGATAACTTTTAACGTGCTTGCGTGCGCCATTGATTTCAATCCACTCGCTACCAGGACTGATGTAGTCCTCCAGTGTTGCATTCAGATCAAGGCCTTCGCGCATCTGGTCAAAATAAGCCACATCAATTTGAGAGCCCATCGTGGCAGTGCCGCTGTCAGGTTGAATAGATCCAAGGATCAACTTAAGTAGTGTTGTTTTGCCGGCGCCGTTGGGGCCTAGTAAGCCAACCTTGTCGCCACGCAAGATGGTGGCAGTGAAGTCTTTAACAATTGGGCGATCATACGATTTGCTGACATTTTCTAAATCAGCCACAATTTTTCCACTGCGATTACCTGATGCAACGGATAGCTTGATCTGTCCCATAGCGTCTCTTCGCGCCACCCGTATTTCTCTGAGCTTTTCAAGACGAGCAATGCGTCCAACACTTCGGGTTCGACGAGCTTCAACACCTTTACGGATCCAAACCTCTTCTTGTGCCAACAATTTATCGGCACGAGCATTAGCCAATGCCTCAGAAGCTATCTCCTGCTCTTTTAAGATTTCATAAGCTGTGAAATTACCAGGGTAGCTTCTTAAGATACCGCGATCGAGTTCCATAATTTGAGTGCTGACAGCATCCAAGAAAGCACGGTCATGGGTGATCAATACCACTGAGCCCTTGAATGCTTTTAACAACTCTTCTAGCCAAGTGATTGAATCCAGATCCAAATGGTTGGTGGGCTCATCTAGAAATAGAACATCGGGAACCGCCACCAATGCTTGAGCCAAAGCCACACGCTTGCGATTACCGCCAGACAAAGCACCGATTGCAATATCTGGATCCAAATGCAAACGATCCAAGGTTTCATGAACGCGCTGCTCCCAGTTCCAACCACTCATTGACTCTAGTTGAGATTGAATTTCATCTAAACGGTGGTGGGAGTCATCATTCCACTCAGCCACGCTGAGCTCTTCATATTCTTCTCTGAGCGCTTTGACTTCAGCCACCCCTTGCGAAACCGCATGAAAAACTGTCTCAGTAGGATCAAAGATCGGTTCCTGGGCAACATAGGCCATGCGCAAGCCTTGCTGGTATTGCAAGCTGCCATCATCGAGTTTTTCCAAACCCGCTAAAATCTTGAGTAAAGATGACTTACCGGTGCCATTTCGGCCAATTAAGCCAATGCGTTCACAGGATTCAAGTGAGAATTGGGTATTAGCCAGCAAGTCAACGTGGCCAAAAGCCAGTTTTGCGTCATTTAAAACAATTAAAGCCATAATCACATTATCGCGGTTAAATTTAAAAAGGAACTAAACGTATGCATGGAGTAGATTTCATCAAAGACTTGGCAGTCATCATGCTCACTGCCGGCGTAGTCACGGTGATCTTCCATTACCTAAAACAACCGGTTGTCTTGGGTTACATCATTGCGGGCCTCATTATCGGGCCATACACCACCGCTGTTCCATTTATTTCTGACGAAAAGACAATTAAAACTCTAGGGGAGCTTGGCGTTGTATTTTTGATGTTTGGCTTAGGCCTTGAATTTAGCCTAAGAAAACTAGCTAAAGTGGGTGCAACTGCATTTGTGGCAGCCATTGCTCAAATTGTGCTGCTCATTTGGGCTGGTTATGAAATTGGGCGTTTCTTTAGTTGGTCGCCAATGAATTCTATTTTCTTGGGCGCCATGATGGCCATCTCCTCAACCACCATTACTGTCAAGGCTCTTGAAGAGCTGGGCTTAAAGAAAGAAAAATTTGCCCAACTTATTTATGGCATTTTGATTGTTGAAGATATTCTTGCCATCAGCTTGATTGTGATGCTCACAGGTATTGCCACAACCGGTCAATTAGAAGCGGTTGATGCAGCCATGACGATTGGTGAGTTGATTTTATTCATGACCATTTCTTTGGCGGTTGGCATTCTGTTGATTCCACGACTACTGAATGTGGTTGCAAAGTTTCATCGCAAAGAAATGTTGTTGATCACGGTCTTAGGTCTTTGTTTTGGCTTTTGCCTATTGGTGATAAAAATGGAGTACAGCGTTGCTTTGGGGGCGTTTTTAATCGGCGCCATCATGGCA
Organism: Polynucleobacter meluiroseus; assembly: GCA_945867755.1. Classification (GTDB taxonomy): domain Bacteria; phylum Pseudomonadota; class Gammaproteobacteria; order Burkholderiales; family Burkholderiaceae; genus Polynucleobacter; species Polynucleobacter meluiroseus_D. The sequence continues at coordinate 1,238 of CAMBJN010000086.1, read as the reverse complement.
GAGTCTCGTCATATTCATTCAATTGAAAAGTTAATTGAACCTGTCAAAGACATGTTCATTGCCATCTTCTTTGTGACCATTGGTCTTCTTCTAGATCCGAGTGTTATTTGGAAATATGCCATTCCAATTACCCTCATCAGTTTTGCAGTGATAACCATCAAAATTACCTCATGCAGCATGGGCACTTTTATCACCGGCCATGATGGTAGAACATCCATGCGTGTTGGTATGGGTAAAGCACAAATTGGTGAATTTTCATTCATCATTGCATCGCTTGGATTAACGCTGAATGTCACCAGCGACTTCTTGTACCCAATTGTTGTCGCAGTTTCCGTCATCACCACCCTCTTCACCCCTTACTTGATCAAAGGGTCTGACCCATTGAGTGATTGGATGGGCAAGCGTATTCCAAATCCGATTAAAAATGTGTTTGTGCAATATTCAGAATGGCTTGGTCAAATTCGCTCTGATAATCAAATGCGTTCAGACATCCGACCATTCGTGAGAAGAATCACATTCCACGTTTTTGTGAATGCCTGCGTGGTCATCGCTTTGTTCTTATCCGCTACCAAATTATTCTCCTTCCTCAACGGTTATGTCGATACAGGACATTTGACATGGTTCACCGAAACCTACCAACAAGCCTTCATGTGGGCCACAAGCCTATTGCTATCAGCGCCGTTTTTATTCGCGATTTACAAAAAATTAGAGGCTCTCGGAATGTTGTTAGCCGATGCTCAACTTCACTCTAAAAACCACTCTTCTGAAGACACCGTCGCCACTCAAATGCTGTTCACTCAATTGATGCCAGTTTTAGCGATTGTTTCCTTAATGGTTTTGGTTTCAGCTTTGAGCTCCAGCATCCTTCCTCCGATAGGCATGCTCTTCATCCTGGCCATATTGATGGGCACAGTCATTTACCTGCTACGCAAACAACTGATGAAGATCCATACCAAACTTCAAATAGCTTTAACAGAATCATTCAAAGAAAATAGTCAGACTCCACAACCATGATGATCCGTGCAGCAGGATCATTTTGGCTAGGGCATTCTAAGTAAGCGATAATCACCCCTGTGGAAAAAGTACGCATTTCAAAACTAATGTCTGAGCAAGGAATTTGCTCGAGACGCGAAGCTGACAACTATATTGAGCAGGGCTTGGTATTGGTCGATGGCGAAGTTGTCAGTGAGTTGGGCGCAAGAGCCTTCCCTAATCAAAGAATTGAATTAAAAAAAGCG
>CAMBJN010000085.1 GCA_945867755.1 Polynucleobacter meluiroseus | reverse complement strand
TCCTCCTCGATATAATCAGAAGTATTGTTCTCAGGAGAATCTGGTAATGCCAAAATTGGATGCCTTTCCCTCTATTAATAACGCTAGTTTAAGTCGCATTGGTCAAAGACTTGCGACTTCTATTGCCAGTATTTGTATCTTAGGCTCTGCTGCCCTATTGGGTGGTTGCGCTGGCGACAATGATGAGACTGCAGGTTGGTCCCAAAACAAATTGTATGTTGAAGCCAAAGATGCCATGGATGGTGGCGATAACGCTAAATGTGTGAAGTATTTTGAAAAACTTGAAGCGCGCTATCCATTTGGTCCTTATGCACAGCAATCCCAAATCAACGTGGCTTATTGCCATTGGAGGGATGGTGAATTGGCTCAAGCCATCACCGCTGTTGATCGCTTTTTACAACTACACCCAGGTCACCCAACTGTTGACTACGCTTATTACTTAAAAGGTTTGATTACTTTCAACGACAATATGGGCTTTTTGGGCAAACTCACAGGTCAAGATTTAAGTGAACGCGATCCACGTGCGGCGCGTGATGCATTTGAAGCGTTCAAAACTTTGACCACTCGTTTTCCAGAAAGCAAGTACACGCCTGATGCTTTAGATCGCATGCGTTATATCGTGAATTCATTGGCTGATAGTGATACAAACACCGCTCGCTATTACTACCGTCGTGGCGCCTACCTGGCAGCAATCAATCGTGCGCAACGAGCCATCACTGATTATGACCGTGCACCAGCGACCGAAGAGGCTTTGTACATTCTGTACAAGTCTTATGAATCATTGAACATGAAAGATTTGAGCAACGATGCTTTGCGCGTTTTAAAGCTGAATTTCCCTGAGAGTCAAATCTTGGTGACCGGCAAAAGAACTGGTGCTGACGAAAATAAAGCTTCTTGGTGGCAAATCTGGCGCAAGTGATTGTTAATTAGCTCTTAGAGTTCGCAGTCATCGCTGACTACTGACGTCGAACCCTTGGAGCAACTGCGCACAAGAGCTCATACCCAATCGTGCCGGCTGACTGAGCTACTTTATCAACGGGCAAATGCTTGCCCCATAGTTCCACCTTAGTACCAATCTGAACATGTGGCATGTCTGTAATATCCACTGTGATCATGTCCATCGACACTTGCCCTGTCATCAAACAAACCTTGCCACTACTCAATCCCTCAGCACCAGCAACCCATACCGGTGTCCCATCAAGTGCATGTCTTGGGTAACCATCAGCATATCCACAGGCAATGATAGCAATCCGAATTGGTACATCGGTGCGATATCTTGAGCCATAACCAATCGATTCTCCTGCCTTGAGATGTTGAATCGCAATCACCTCTGAATGCAATGACATAGCAGGCTGCAGTTGAGCCTCCTCTATGTCTTCATAGCGACCCGATGGTGATACTCCGTAGAGCATGATGCCTGGCCTCACCCAATCAGAGTAAATGACATGGTGGTGCCACAAGATAGCTGCTGAGTTGGATAAACAAGTGCCGCCCGCCAATCCATCTCGCGTTTCATTAAATAACTCTGCCTGCTGATCCACGCTAGGAGTTCTATCGATGTAATCAGCGTTAGCAAAATGGGTCATGTGGGTTAACTCATAACCAGCTGAATGCAAACGGTGATATGCCTCTCGGTATTGCGTTGGAGTAAAACCTAAACGGTTCATACCGGTGTTCATTTTTAAATAAATGCTCGGCAAGCGCTTGGATGAGCGAGCCTCGCTGAAATCCTCAAGCCAATCAATTTGATTGAAGTCATGAACCACACAATCACATTGCAAGTCTGTGGCTGTGAAGATATCTTCCTGAGCAAACAGCCCTTCTAACAATAAAATGGGCCCTGTCCAGCCTTTTTCTCTCAAGATTTTAGCTTCGACTAAATCTAATAAAGCAAATCCATCTGTGAGAGATAAACCTTTTAAAGTTGACTCCAAACCATGGCCATAGGCATTGGCTTTGACTACTGACCAAACTTTAGAGCCAGGTACGAGCTGTCTGATGCGCTCAAGGTTGTGACTTAAGGCATCGGTGTGAATCTGGGCATATATCGGTCTTGACAGAAAAATCTCACTTTCGTGTTTTAATGGTATTTCACAACTGAATTGTACGAATGAAACCAGGTTTTTACACAATTATGGCGGCGCAATTTTTTTCGTCGCTCGCCGACAATGCGCTCTTAATCGCTGCCATTGCGCTGTTATACCAACTCCAGGCTCCTGACTGGATGACTCCGCTTCTAAAACTTTTCTTCGTTCTTTCCTACGTTTTACTTGCTGCCTTTGTTGGCGCCTTTGCTGACTCACGCCCCAAAGGCAATGTGATGTTTTGGACCAACAGCATCAAAATTGTTGGTTGCATGGCCATGCTCTTCACTGTACACCCCTTAGCCGCTTATGCAATCGTGGGTTTTGGTGCGGCAGCCTATTCACCGGCCAAATACGGTATTTTGACCGAATTACTTCCACCTGAAAAGCTGGTCGTGGCCAATGGCTGGATTGAAGGATTAACGGTTGGCTCAATCATTTTAGGCACGGTCTTGGGCGGCGCCTTGATCTCCAATAAAGTTTCACTGGCTTTGTTAGGGCTTGATCTACCGATTTTTGATACCGGTATTGATACTCCTCCTGAAGCGGCGATTTGTGTGATTGCCCTCATTTATTTGATTGCAGCCGGCTTTAATTTAAAGATTCCTGATACGGGCGCCAGATACTCTGAGCAAGGAAAGAATCCGATTCGCTTGATCAAAGACTTTAAACACTGCTTTGACACTCTTTGGAAAGATCGTTTAGGACAGATCTCTTTATCTGTCACCACACTCTTCTGGGGTGCTGGCGCAACATTACAGTTCATCGTTCTTAAATGGGCTGAATCTGCTTTAGGCATGAATCTGTCCCAGGGTGCCATCTTGCAAGCAGTCGTTGCCTTTGGTGTTGCTGGCGGCTCGATATGGGCAGCCTCTCGCATTCCTTTGAAAAAATCTCTGAACGTTTTAATTTATGGTGTGATGATGGGCGCTTTGGTGATGGTCATGGCGATTTACAACCGTGACTTATTGCCGGATATGGTGCTTGATTTGGGCTTATTCAAGATCCCGCTCTACCTTTTGATTGCTTATGTTTTTTTAATAACCATTGGTTGGTTGGCTGGTTACTTCGTGGTGCCAATGAATGCTCTTTTACAACATCGTGGTCACGTGTTACTGTCAGCAGGACATTCCATTGCCGTGCAAAACTTCAATGAGAATCTTTCAGTCTTGGGCATGCTTTGTTTGTATGCCTTGCTGATTTGGTTGGATGTGCCTATTTCAATTGTGATTGTGATGTTTGGTAGCTTTGTGTGCTTGGTGATGATTCAGATCATTCGTTGGCACAAACGCAATCAAGCTGAGTACGACTCACTTCATTTAATTGGCGAGCACAAGCACCCTAAGACTGCAGCAAAATCACATTAAGGCTGCATCATTAAGCCTTAGAGGCTTTAAATTAAAGAGCGTGCCAAGAGGAGATCTTGCCAAGTACTGGCTTTATCAGTGGGCTTATTCAATAAGTGTTCTGGGTGATACGTTAAAACCACTGGCAACTCATCTTCTGCTTGCTCCAAAGAGTGCACCGCACCTCTTAAATCTTCAAAGCCATCGTCCATTTGTAATAACTGTCGGCCCATCTGAGAGCCCATGGCAATCACCACCTGTCCACTCACTTTGCCAGCCAAAGCTTCTTTACTGCTGAGTAATTGAATGGTGTTTCTACTCAACATCAATGAGGCCAAGATTTTGTCAAACAACAAAGCGGCATCCCCAGACAATTGATCGACCACAAAGGTCCATACGATCTCTTGATGACTTAGTTGAGTCTCTTGAAAGCTCTCTGCTTGAGTACTTTGCTGACTTACTGGCTTGATGTCTTGCTGACTGTCTTGGTTGGCTTTCACAGGGGTTGGCTCACCCTCACTCCTGACCACCCAGGTACTGATGCCCATCTCATTTAAATAATCAGTTTGACTCATTGGCTTGACAGTTCTTTCTGTAATCGATCAGTTGGGTGGTGCGTGCAATACTTTTTTCATGACCTTGGCATCTTCACGACCACCATCTTTTGTAGGATAGTAATCCTTTCTAAAACCAATTTCTTGATAAGCAAAACTTTCATACAAAGCAATCGCTGGAGTATTGCTGACCCTGACTTCCAAGAAAATATCTTGAAACGATTTTGACTGGGCAGCATCCTCAATGACTTTCATGATTTTCTTGGCCAGACCTTGTCTTTTATAAGAAGGATGAACCGTGATGTTCAGCAGTTGCAACTCTTCCAAAGCTGGCAATAAGACGCAGTAACCCAATAATGGATCGCGCTCCTCATCATCGCTTGCCAATTGGCGCAAACAATAAGCCCAATAGCCTGCTTCAAGTGAGTCCGTGAAATTGCCCAAGGTCCATGGTGAGACATGGCTTTGTTGCTCGATCTCCATGACTTCAGTTAAGTCACGCAAGGCCATTGGTAAAAGTCGCAGATCCATGACGAAACTCAATACCTTTTAAGATTTCTCTTGATGTGATTTTTCAAGTGCGCGCTCAGCAATCGTTTGCGCCACCTTGTCACGCACATAGATGGGTTGTAGTTCTGCGGCACTGACTTGTAGACCTTTTTCTAAGGCATCCAAGCCTAATTGAGCAATTGATCTGGCATGAGGAACAGCCGTTTCATCAATCGCCATGGCTTGTTGTTTGATGGCCAGCATGTCCTCTGGATAGGCAGTAACAGCATTGCCCACCAAGGCAAATGATGTACTTGGAATGTCAATGTCTTTAGGAGCTGTGAGATAAACATCGTCTTGACGCTCTGGCAAACCATTTGCTTGCACCACATAGCGCGCCCAATAGACTTCACTCATGCGCGCATCAGTGGCTGCGATCACCTGATCATTTTCTTTGAGGCCTAGCTGGCGAATACCTTCTAGTGCCACCGCATCTAAACAAACGATGGGTAAGCATGGCAGATCAGCAGCAAAAGCCATGCCTTGACCAATGCCAACACCAATTCTGATGCCTGTGAATGCACCAGGACCAATGCCAACCGCAATCGCTGTTAGATCTCTGAAACTGAGTTGAGCTTCTTCTAAAAGAGCCTCGACCCAATCCAAGGCATGTTGACTTGATTCAGGACCAAGGTTTTCATGGCGCACAAGGTCCATGGATGACAAAGGGGGCTGCGGTTGACCCGAGCCCCCTTGCGGGTTGACCAAGGCCACTGAACACCACTGTGTCGAGGTGTCGATGGCCAGTATCGTCAATTAGATTTCCTCGTACAAAGGCAATGTCAAGAATTCTTCAAACTTCTCGCCAGTACTCATCACATCAAAAATCTCAGCAGCACGATCCCAAAGGCCTGTTGCACCGCTTGCTTTAACTTTTGGTAATTCTTCAGCGATCAATTGACGAACCAACTCAACAGTGACTTTTCTGCCGTCGTCCAAAACACCTTTTGGTGAACGGATCCACTGCCATACTTGTGAACGGCTGATCTCTGCTGTAGCCGCATCTTCCATCAAGTTGTGAATTGGTACGCAACCGTTACCAGCCAACCAAGCGCCTAGGTAATGAATACCCACGTTGATGTTCATGCGCAAACCAGCTTCAGTGATCGGTGTTTCTGGCTGGAAGTTCAACAAGTCAGCAGCTGTCACATTCACTTCAGGTTTTTGCTTGTCAAATTGGTTTAGGCGATCGCCCAATACTGCTTTGAACTCAGCCATAGAAGTTTCAACAAGACCTGGATGAGCGACCCAGCCACCGTCGTAACCATCAGTTGCGTCACGCTTTTTGTCATTGATGATGCCTTGCATAGCAATGGCATTTTTCTCAGGATCGTTCTTGATTGGAATCAATGCACTCATACCACCCATCGCTGGTGCGCCGCGCTTGTGACATGTCTTCAATAGCAATAGAGCATAAGCGCGCATGAATGGAGCCGTCATGGTCACTTTTGCGCGGTCAGCTAAACAGAAGTTTTTATCAACTTTGAATTTCTTGATGCAAGAGAAGATGTAATCCCAACGACCAGCATTCAAACCGGCGCTGTGCTCACGCAACTCATAAAGAATTTCTTCCATTTCAAATGCAGCCAAAATGGTTTCAATCAACACGGTGGCTTTGATCGTGCCTTGTGGGAAACCTAACTCATCTTGAGTCATGATGAAAACATCATTCCACAAACGAGCTTCTAAATGGCTTTCCATTTTTGGTAAATAAAAATAAGGACCTGCGCCACGAGCTAATTGCTCTTTGGCGTTATGGAAGAAAAATAAAGCAAAGTCAAAAATACCCCCAGATACACGTTTGCCATCAACGGTGACATGTTTCTCATCC
>CAMBJN010000084.1 GCA_945867755.1 Polynucleobacter meluiroseus | reverse complement strand
AATTCGATGCAGCCAAAGAGCGTGTAAGCCAGGGTAGCAAAGGATGACCTCAAGACGATTGCGCGCAGCAGGGTCTCGGGAAATGATGGAGTCAATGTGATCGAATAAAGGCATCACTTGATTTTACCGTGTTGGAGCATTTGTTTCGCGATACCGCGTAAAAGATCAACTTCTTCTTTTTGCAAAGCCGCTCTGGCAAATAAACTTTGCAGTCTGGGCATCAGCTTTTTGGGATTCTCTGGATTCAGATAGTCGATGGCTTCTAAACCTTGTTGCCAATGCTCTAACATTGCAGCAATCGAGCTTGGATCAGCTAATTCAGGGGCATTGTTTGATGCCAGACTCTCTGGTGCGCTTGAATCAATCGCCAGTTCTTTCATCAGGCCTTGGCGCATGGAGTAAGCCACGATCATCATCGCTTGGGCCAAATTCAAAGAAGGGTAGCTGGGATTGGCATCGATCCATACCCGATGAGTGCAATGCTTGAGATCTTCATTATCTAAACCGGTGCGCTCAGTACCAAATACAAATGACACAGGCTTATTTGCCACAACTGCTGAACTCGCCATTGACACCGCTACATGCAAAGAAATGGCGGGTGGGCCAAACTCACGATCTCTGGCCGTTAAACCAAACACCAACTGACTCTCACCCAAAGCCTCGAGCATCGTCTCATGATTTTGAGCGGCCTCTAAAACGTCAAAAGCCCCGCTCGATAAAGAAATGGCCTCGGCTTTTCTGGCCATGTACTCATAAGCTGGCTCAACTAAATGCAAGGCTGAAAACCCCATGGTTTTAATCGCACGGGCCGCAGAGCCCACATTCCCTGGATGACTGGTGCGCATCATGACCCAACGAATTGGCCAGTTTTGATTCAAAACTCCCAATTGCTCTTCATTTCGGGCTAAAATCCACTTTCGCCGTTCAGCTTGATTGTTGGACACTGCTCTTCTCCAATTCGTTGTGTTACTTAAATACTATGCATCCCATGCTTAATGTGGCCATTAAGGCCGCGCGTCGCGCAGGAAATATTATCAACCGAGCATCGCTTAATAGCGAGCGTATTCAGGTTACCCGTAAGCAACACAATGATTTTGTCACTGAAATCGATCAGGCTGCTGAAGCTGCCATTATCGATACTTTGAAAGACTCTTTCCCTGACCACAGCTTTTTAGCGGAAGAAACCGGCGAAACACCATCTAGTATTACCAATCAAACCTCCAACCATGTGTGGATCATCGATCCTTTGGATGGCACCACTAATTTCATTCACAGCTTTCCACATTACGCAGTATCAATTGCTCTGGCAGTTGATGGTGTATTGCAACAAGCCGTGATCTATGACCCGAACCGTGATGAGCTGTTCACCGCCACTCGTGGCGCAGGTGCTTATGTGAACAATCGCCGTTTGCGCGTGGCCGGTAGATTAAGAATGTCAGAAGCACTTTTAGGCACTGGCTTTCCGTATCGCGAAGACCAAAACGTTGAAGAGTATTTAGAAATATTTGCCAAGATGACACGTCAGTGTGCAGGCTTGCGTCGTCCGGGCGCCGCATCTTTGGACTTGGCCTATGTGGCTGCTGGTCGCTTGGATGGCTTCTTTGAATCAGGCTTAAAGCCGTGGGACATGGCAGCCGGCATCTTGTTGATCACTGAATCAGGTGGCTTGGTGGGTAATTACGCAGGTGAGGAGGGTTACATGCAGTCAGGAGAAATCATGGCGGCTAATCCACGTATCTTCGGTCAACTGGTGACCGCCTTGCGCGATCACACTAAGCCTCAAGCTTAAAAATAAAAAAACTTAAGTAATCAACCTCAAGCAATAAAGCCTAAAGCTTAAGAGCGCACCAAATCCAATGCTTTGACACCAGCAGAGGTGATGCTCAGCGCATTACCTTTGGGTAACACTGTTTCAGGGTGATCAAAATCCCAATCTGATAAAACCCAACGCTGCCATGACTGGCCGCCCAAAGACTCTTCGTGATAACCAGGACGATGGGTGTGCCCATGAACCATTCTTTGACAATTGGTCATGGATACCAGGCTAGCAGTTGCGGTGATGGTCACATCACCTTTGACCTGAATCACATCGGGTGTAAAACGTTGAGCACGGTGATAGTTGGCTGTGCTGTTGCTGCGCAATGAACTCGCAATGCTGACTCGCACAGAGGTTGGCAACATCAAAAATAATTTCTGTACAAATCCACTTCTCACCACCGACCGAAAGCGCTGATAACTCTTATCAGCAGTACACAAGGCATCACCATGGGTAAGCAACCATGTTTGCTCAGCAATCGTGACAACTTGCGGATCTCTCAAAAATTCCATATCTGCTTTTTGTGCATAAGCCTCGCCAAGTAAAAAATCTCGGTTGCCATGCATGAAGTAAACCTTGATACCTTGCTGCTTGAGTGCTTTGATTTTTTGAGCGACTGCTTGATGGAAGGGCGATCTTGCCTTGGCATCATCACCCACCCAAAACTCAAATAAATCACCCAAAATAAACAAAGCCTCATGGGTGCGAGCCTCTTTTTCTAGAAATTCAAAAAACCTCTCTGCCGTTCTTGGCATTGATGGCGTTAAATGAAGATCAGAAATGAACAGAGCGCTCGCGTGCATGATCACTCTTCTAAAATGGTCGCCGTGATGATGGTGACATCTTCCTTGGGCACATCTTGATGAAAGCCTGAGCTGCTTGTTTTAACTTGACGTATTGCATCAACCACATCCATACCTTCACTCACTTCACCGAATACGGCGTAACCCCAGCCTTGAGAGGTTGGTGCAGAGAAGTTTAAAAAAGTATTATCAACAACGTTGATAAAAAACTGAGAGCTGGCTGAGTGAGGATCGCTGGTTCTGGCCATTGCTACACTGCCACGACTATTCTGCAAACCATTATCAGCTTCGTTTTCAATCGTGGTTTTGGTTGGCTTTTCTTTCATGCCAGCAGTCATGCCGCCGCCTTGAACCATGAAATTAGCAATCACGCGATGAAAAATCGTGCCGTCGTAATGACCAGAGCGAACATAGTCTAGAAAGTTTTCAGTCGATATGGGCGCTAATTCATCATTCAAGGTCAATGTGATGTTGCCCATGCTGGTATTTAATTGCACTTTTGCCATGCTACGTCCTTCTCCATGTAATGAGGGATTGATTCCCGGAGTTAAAAATAAAAGAAACTAAAAAACCAAAGTAAAAATCAAAACTAAATCAAAAAACTAATCAAAGCTAACCCGCAGCCAAAACAACATATTTGGACGCATCACAACGAGTTACTTCAGAATATCTTCAGCCAATTTCATCTTGCGGCGACTATCAATCAGTCTGCGATCGATTTGCACTGCTTTACCATAGGATCTAGAAGCCAAGCGCGTGTAGACATCGCCCAAGTTCTCTAATGCCGTTGCGAAAGTGGGTTGAACCTTGAGGGCTAACTCTAAATACTCTTTGGCTTGATTAAGATCGCCGCTTTGAGCTTCAAGCGCGGCCAAATTGTTGTATGGCTCAGGCAATTCTGGGAATTGTTGCGTGATTTCTAAAAGTGTCTTTTTGGCTGCATCAATTTGACTCATTTCAATCTGAATTCTTGAGCGCACAAAACGCAATTGTACGTTGCGCGGATTAACGCCTAACTCCTTATCAATCTCAACAATCGCTTCTGGCAGTTTCTTGCCGGTGATCAAACTATAGATATCTTGGGGGATCGCATTTTTATTCTTTGGTTCTGGCACTTTTTGTAAAACAATGAAGGGCGTGGCCAGTGATGGTTGCATCTGCGCAGACTGAACTGCGCTTGGATTGTTTTCAAAGGGTGACGGATCAGCTTTTGCAGCAATATCTCCGCGAGTCGATTTTGGTGCGGAAAGGGTCGATGGCGGGGTGATCGTTTGAGCTATCGCAGCCTGTGCTGATATAAAACAAAGAACCCCGAGGGCCACTTGTTGCAAGGAAGATCTTTTTTGGAAAAGCATTTTCATAAAACGGGCCCGGGGTCGAAAGAATAGGGTGATTTTAAAGCAGATACGACAACGAATTGGCTATACTCATCAATCAGTCTAACAAATCGCCAGACCGCTGGAGTATTTCTAAGATATTGCCTTAAATAACACCGTAATGAAAGTGATTTCATTAAAATCACAATAGAACATTCATCAAATCACCAAAAGAAATAAACAGAAATCTCACGCTTTTATATGCTGCATATTTTTAACACCCTGACGCGCCGCAAAGAAACATTCAAGCCCATTGAGCCAGGCAAAGTAAAACTCTATGTTTGTGGCATGACTGTTTACGACTTTTGCCATATTGGCCATGCTCGGGTGATGGTGGTGTTTGACATGGTGCAGCGTTGGCTAAGAGCTTCTGGTATGGAAGTGACCTATGTCAGAAACATCACAGACATCGATGACAAAATCATCAAGCGTGCCGTAGAAAACAAAGAAACCATTAAAGCGCTGACCGATCGATTCATTTTGGCCATGCATGAAGATGCCGATGCTTTGGGGATTGAGCGACCCACTCACGAGCCAAGAGCCACTGAGTATGTCCCTCAGATGCAAAACATCATCACGCGCTTGATCGACAAGAACTATGCTTATCAGGTAGAGCAGGGTGATGTGAACTACGCCGTTAGAAACTTCAAGAACTACGGCCAGCTATCAGGCAAAACACTGGACGATCTAATAGCGGGTGAGCGAGTGGCCGTTACTGGTGGCAAGCAAGACCCTTTGGACTTTGTCCTATGGAAAACTGCCAAAGCCGATGAGCCCGCTGATACCAAATGGGAATCCCCTTGGGGCCTTGGTCGACCGGGTTGGCACATTGAGTGCTCTGCCATGAGTTGTGAACTCTTGGGCAAGCACTTTGATATCCACGGTGGTGGTGCAGACCTGCAGTTCCCCCACCATGAAAACGAAATCGCCCAAAGTGAAGCCGCATTCTCAGACGAAACCGGCAAACCTTTTGTGAACACCTGGATGCACAACGGCTTTGTGCGAGTCAATGAAGAAAAAATGTCTAAATCATTGGGTAACTTCTTCACCATTCGCGAAGTATTAAAAGTGTTTGACCCTGAAGTGGTTCGATTCTTCATTCTCAAAGCTCACTATCGCAGCCCACTCAACTACAGCGATACCCATCTAGAAGAAGCCAAGCAAGGCTTGACCCGTTTGTACAACGCCTTGTCCAGCGTTGAGGATATTCCGACCTACAGCAAGCCAAGCGCTTGGAGAACTCGCTTTGCAGAAGTGATGAATGATGATTTCAACACTTCTGAAGCCATCGCCATTTTGTTTGAGTTAGCAGGTGAGATCAACAAAGCAGAGGGCCCTGAGAAATTAGAAGAAAGACGTGACTTAGCACGTGAGCTCAAACAATTGGCAAAACTATTAGGATTATTAGAAAGACCCGCCCAAGAATTTTTACAAGCGAGTGGTGGCTCACAAGTCGCAGACAACGATACGGCAGTGATTGAGGCGGCGATACAAGCACGAGCTGATGCCAAGCAAGGTAAAGACTTTGCCAAGGCAGATCAGATTCGCCAAGACTTGTTGACTCAGGGCATTGTTCTAGAAGATAAGCCAGGTGGCGTCACGCTTTGGAGACGTGCTTAATGCCTGTTGTCTCTTCTAAGGCACCAGAACTGAAAGCCCCAGACTATTGGGGTCAAGCATGCACAGAGTTGATGAAGCATGACCGCATCATGCGTAAGATCATCCCCAAGTACCCCAAAGCAGAATTCTTGACCACGCGCGGTGATCCATTTCAGACCTTGGCGCGTGCCATTGTGGGCCAACAGATTTCAGTCAAAGCAGCACAATCTGTGTGGGAGCGCACCATCGCACTCACCAAAAACTTCACTGCCAAAGCAGTTCTTAAGCTAGACCCTGCTTCATTAAAAGGTGCGGGCTTATCGCAAAGAAAAGTAGAGTACATGCAAGACTTGGCCAACCATTTTGTCAATGGAGGCCTGCATTGCGCCAAGTGGGATTCCTTGGACGATGACACGGTCATCGCAGAATTAACAGCGATTCGTGGAATCGGTCGCTGGACAGCAGAAATGTTCTTGATCTTCTATTTGATGAGACCGAATGTCTTGCCTTTGGACGACATTGGTCTGATCAAAGGCATTTCTTTGGCTTACTTCAGTGGCGAACCAGTCTCACGAAATGAAGCCAAGGAAGTCGCTGCCAACTGGGCACCTTGACAAACCGTGGCCACCTGGTACATGTGGCGCAGTATTGACCCCATACCCGTCGAGTATTGATCCGATACCCGTCGAATATTAGAATTTCCAAAAGATTAAAATTAACATAACACATTGATTTTAAATAACTATTCATAAAATTAGGCGTCTTTGCCGCAAGCCATTAGAATAGA
>CAMBJN010000083.1 GCA_945867755.1 Polynucleobacter meluiroseus | reverse complement strand
CAGGACACCACTGGTCCTATGACTCGCGACGAATTAAAAGATTTGGCTTGTTTAGGTTTCTCATCAGACATGGTGATGCAATCCTTCTGCCACACAGCGGCTTATCCAAAGCCAGTGGATGTGAAGATGCACCATGAGTTGCCTGATTTCATCAGCACCCGTGGTGGCGTTGCTTTGCGCCCAGGCGATGGCGTGATCCACTCTTGGTTAAACCGTTTGTTATTGCCTGACACAGTTGGTACAGGTGGTGACTCTCATACACGTTTCCCAATCGGTATTTCATTCCCAGCAGGTTCAGGTTTGGTGGCGTTTGCTGCGGCCACTGGCGTGATGCCTTTGGACATGCCTGAATCTGTGTTGGTGCGCTTCAAAGGCAAAATGCAGCCAGGTGTCACATTGCGTGATTTAGTGAATGCGATTCCTTTGTATGCGATCAAGAAAGGCTTGTTGACCGTTGAGAAGAAGGGCAAGAAAAACATTTTCTCTGGCCGCATTCTAGAAATCGAAGGTTTGCCTGATCTGAAAGTTGAGCAAGCATTTGAATTATCAGATGCATCTGCAGAGCGCTCAGCTGCTGGTTGTACTGTTCACTTGAACAAAGACCCAATCATTGAGTACATGACCAGCAACATCACATTGATGAAGTGGATGATTGCCACTGGTTACTCAGATGTCCGCACATTGGGCCGTCGTATCAAGGCGATGGAAGCATGGTTGGCAAAACCAGAATTACTCAAAGGTGATGCTGATGCTGAGTACGCAGCAGTGATTGAAATTGACTTGGCCGATGTTCATGAGCCAATCTTGGCATGCCCGAACGACCCTGATGATGTGAAGACCTTGTCTGAAGTCTCTGGCGTAAAAATTGATGAAGTGTTCATCGGTTCTTGCATGACCAACATTGGTCACTTCCGTGCTGCTTCTAAACTGCTTGAAGGCAAGCGTGACATTCCTGTCAAATTGTGGGTTGCTCCTCCAACCAAGATGGACGCACAACAATTAACCGAAGAGGGTCACTACGGTGTTTTAGGTGGTGCTGGTGCGCGCATGGAAATGCCTGGTTGTTCATTGTGCATGGGTAACCAAGCACAAGTGCGCGAAGGTGCTACGGTGATGTCAACATCTACACGTAATTTCCCAAATCGTTTAGGTAAAAACGCACTTGTGTACTTAGGCTCAGCTGAATTGGCCTCTATTTGCTCTAAATTGGGCCGCATACCGACCAAGGAAGAGTACATGGCTGACATGGGTGTGCTCAATGCCAGTGGAGCTGAAATCTACAAATACATGAACTTTGATCAAATCAAAGATTTCAGTGATGCGGCAAAAACAGTGGATGCTTAAGAGCTAGTTAGGTGTCAACTTAAATAAAGAATGAGCAGTAAATACAAGGGGCCTTCTTCGGAAAGCCCCTTTTTTCATCTTGGCTGAAAAAATCATCATGAACAGGTATGCTAGTACTACTTTCCTAATTGATGCATGACATGTTCAAGTTCTCTGACTTAACAATTCCAGTAATACAGGCGCCGATGGCAGGTGGAGTTAATACGCCCGCATTGGTATCAGCTGTCTCTGATGCAGGAGGCTTGGGCAGCTTTGGCTTTGCTTATTCGACCCCAGAAAAAATAGATGCTGATTTAAAGGCGACCAAAGCGCTCATCAAAAAAGTACCCAACACCAGAATCAATGCCAACTTTTTTGTTTTTAAAGAACCTGTCATGCCTGCTCTGCAAGAACAGCAACAAGCATTGAGTGATTTAAAAGACGTGGTGGATTCATTGGGTGTGACAGTGGCCATACCCAAGCCACCATACATTCCAGATTTGCAAAGCATGCTTGAACCCATTTGGAAACACCAACCAGGGGTGCTGACCTTCCATTTTGGCTTGCCACCTCAGGAGTTCATTGAAAAAGCTCACTCACTCGGTATCGCTGTGGGTGTTACAGCCACATCACTGGAAGAAGCTTTGGTGATTCAATCCGCAGACGTTGATTTCATTGTTGCTCAAGGCATCGAAGCGGGCGGTCATCGAGGCATCTTTGATCCGCAGGGCGTTGATCAACAGTTAACTTTGAAAGATTTGGTCAAAGAGTTAGATCAACATCTGCAAATTCCGATCGTGGCAGCTGGCGGCATCATGAACGGTCAGGATATTCACAGCATCATTCATGCGGGCGCATCGGTTGCGCAAATGGGCACAGCGTTTTTGGTCGCTACCGAAGCGGGATCAAGTCCTGCGCATCGTCGCTTTGTATTGACTAAGCATGAGCTGGGCACTGCTTTCACCAGGGCTTTTTCGGGTCGTCCCGCGCAAGGCGTTAAAAATCAATATATGTCATTGATGGAAGGTAAAACTTATTTGCCATTCCCTGTGCAAAATAATATGACTGCGCCGATGAGGCAATGGGCGGCACAACAGGATCAAGGGGACCACCAAAATCTTTGGGCTGGCACTGCTTACGCTAAAGCACGTGCGATGTCAGTTGCTGAGTTGATGACAGTTTTGTCAAAAGAATATCAAGCAGCAGGTAAGCTGTGATCAATATGCAACAAGCTCAGAATCTGCAAGCCACTTTACAAGCTTGGTTGGACGGCATTGGAACTCCAGCGGATTTAATCAAGGCATTTCGTGTCTTTTGTAAAGACAGTCAGTTGCCAGAGAAATATGGCGTTGCTCTTGAGAATGTTTTATCCAGAGTAGAGTCGTCATCGCTCTTCACAGAGGAGAGTTGTTCCTTCAGTAAAAAAGATCTGGCCAATGCTTTGAGTATTTGGTTAGAAAAGGTTCAGCAATATCAAACCAAGGAACATCCATGATGCGGCGACCTCTGCAGTTGATGGTGTGCGCAACAGCTCTGCTCGCGGTCAATCCGCTTGCAGCTTTGGAGTTTTCTGATATTGCTAATGAAGGCGAAATAAAATATTTAAAAACCCGCCCTGATCCAGGGGCGTACAGCTATGAATCAAGAGTAATGATCAGTCCACAAAGCTTGGACTCTGGGGTGGTGACCATTGCCACCTGTCATCGTCAATTGGACCCAATCAGAAAAGTGGTGATTGTTTTTAATGAAAATAGAATTAAAAAGATCACAGTTAAATCGCTAGAAAAAATGAACTCAGCAGAAGTCAAAGACAATCGCGTGACCCTCACGGATGTCGAGCGCGGCGCTTCAATTTGTATTGATTTGGAATCAAGGGCTTTAGATAAAGTATCGTCAGAGCAATACACCTTGAATGCCGGCCCCTTGATGCGTCGTTACTTCGATGGTTACTTGCCAATGAGTGCTGCCTTGCGTGTCGATTGGCCTAAAAATATGCTGACCCTAGAGAAAACCTTCCCTGTGGCGCAAGATGGCGTACAGATAAAACAAGGTATTGACGGCGTTCAGCTGGACATGATCTTTGCGGGCAAGATGACCGCGCAAATCCACTTAAAAAAATCTCAATAATCAATCTGAATTGAGTTCGTCACTGAGGTGGATTGAGTTCGTCACTCAAGCGCTTTCTAGCATTGTTCAACTTGGTCCAATGAAGTATTGAAAATACAAACATGGGGATCAAGGCAACAAAAATCAATTTAGGTATAAAGATGGCTGCCCAGCAGCAACCCATGGCGATGCCATAGGCATAACCGGTATCAATCGGCTGGCTGATTCTCTTGTTTTCATACATCCGAAGAAAGCCAGTCTTGATCGATTTGAGTAAAAAGAAGAACCAAATCACATTAAAAATAGGAATCAGCAGCAACCAAGCCATGCCAGGAGCTTGAGTCCGGCATTCAGGATCAATGGCCTTGATGGTTTTACTGATGGCCCTGATGTAAAAAATAAAAGTAACAAAAGGGATGATGATCAATAGGGCGGCAAACAAATTATTACTCCTGTGTCTCTTTTTATAAGAAAATACCACGTATTCATATTAAAGAAGCATTGCCCATTATGTCCATACTTTTAAACGCACAAGAAACCCAATTGGTTCTGGTTGATTATCAAAGCAAATTGATGCCTGTCATCCATCAGGCAGAGCAAGTCTTGACCAATGCGTTCCGCTTGGCAAAAATTGCTAAGTTATTGCAACTACCCATCATCGGTACTGAGCAAAACCCAGAAAAATTAGGGCCTAACGATCCTCAGCTGAAATCTCTTTGCCAGAAGACTCTGTCCAAGATGTATTTCGGTGCCTGCGCCGATGGTTTGGTTGATGAGTTAAGAGCGCCCCCTAAGCCGATGGGCAATGCCAGAAGTTTGCCCAAGCACATCCAGCGTAAACAAGATGATCATGGTGAGAAAAACACCATTTTGATCGCGGGATGTGAGACCCATGTTTGTTTATTGCAAACTGCTTTAGGCTTGCTCGATGAAGAGTTCGACGTGTGGGTTGTGACCGATGCTTGCAGTTCTCGCACAGAAGCTAATCGTGACGCCGCGTTTGATCGATTGGCATCCAACGGCGCAGAGCTCGTGACCACTGAAATGGTGGTGTTTGAGCTCTTGCAATCTTGTGAGCACCCTCAGTTCAAAGAAGGTCTAGCGCTCATCAAGTAATTATTTTTGCGGGGTTTCATTCATCTTTTTGATGACCACTTTGACGGCCACGATGCCCGACACAATCATGGCTAAGATGATCAATAAACTCAATTGCCCTGCAAAAGATCCGAATAATTCGCCTAACATGATGAACTCCTTGTGAAGATGGTTTCACTGTAGAGTTGATCGGCGTTTTAAATATTGATGTATCTCAAAAGATTGCTGATTAAGCCTCGGTAATGCTGATTGATAGCTGTTTAAGGTCATTCGCGTAAAGCCAGCGCCATTCACCTTCAGCTAAATCAGTGGGTAGGCGATATTCACCAATCGATAGTCGATGTAATTGAGCCACATGATTGCCCACAGCCGCCATCATGCGTTTGACTTGGTGGTAGCGACCCTCAACAATGGTCATTTCTAGAACTCTGCTGGAGCGCTGCACGCATGCTTTAGCAAAGCAAGGCTTGGGATCGTCGTCTAAAACAACCCCTTTTAAAAGATGTTGTAGTTGTGCTTCAGTCAAGTCTTCCGCAGCAGTGATTTGATACACCTTGCCAATGTTCTTTTTTGGGGTGGTCATGCGGTGAATGAACTGCCCGTCATCAGACATCAAGATCAAACCAGTGGTGTCATGGTCTAAGCGACCCACGCATTGAATGCCCCGCTCAACCAAAGGTTGCGGAAGTAGGCCATAGATACTCGGATGGTGGCTGGCTTTGTGGGAGCATTCATAGCCCACTGGCTTATGAAAGGCCACATAAGCCTTTTCATGAAATTCCCATGTTTTGCCATCTACTTCAAGCTGTAGGCTCTCAAGAGCTATTCTTTCATCAGGATCCTCAGCCAAAACACCATTGACTTTGACCAGGTCAGCGTAAACCAAGTCGCTGCAATAGCGACGCGTCCCAAAGCCTTGGCTAAATAGGATTTTTTCTAAAGAAAGAGGTTTTGCCATGCTGAGTAAAGAGTACCTATAATGGTGAAAGCAAAATATTACAGCCAACTCGCTGTAAATACTGAATCCTTGGGGAGATGATAGTGCCAGTTATTACCAATATTGAAGATTTGCGCATTTTGCATAAAAAAAGAACACCCAAAATGTTCTATGACTATGCGGATTCTGGTTCTTGGACTGAGTCTACTTATCGCTCAAACGAATCTGACTTTCAAAAGATCAAGCTGCGACAAAAAGTAGCTGTGAATATGGAAAACAGAACCACCAAAACAAAAATGATTGGTCAAGAAGTGGCGATGCCTGTGGCATTAGCTCCAACTGGTCTCACTGGCATGCAACACGCTGATGGCGAGATCTTAGCTGCGAAAGCTGCCGAGAAATTTGGTGTGCCATTCTGTTTATCAACCATGAGCATTTGTTCGATTGAAGATGTGGCAGAGCACACCACCAAGCCTTTTTGGTTCCAGCTTTATGTCATGAAAGATCGTGCTTTTATCGAGCGCTTGATTGATCGTGCCAAAGCAGCGAATTGTTCAGCGATAGTTTTAACACTTGATCTACAAATCTTAGGTCAGCGTCATAAAGATATTAAGAATGGTTTGACTGCCCCACCAAAGTTAACCATTCCAAACATCATCAACATGATGACCAAGCCACGTTGGTGCATGGGGATGTTGGGCACGCAGCGCAGAACTTTTAGAAACATTGTTGGACATGCATCGGGCGTGGGCGATATGTCATCTTTGTCATCTTGGACAGCAGAACAGTTTGATCCAGGTTTGAACTGGGGTGATGTTGAGTGGATTAAAAAACGTTGGGGTGGCAAGCTCATCATCAAAGGTATTTTAGATGAGGGTGATGCTCGTTTGGCCGCTAACTCTGGCGCTGATGCTCTGATTGTTTCTAATCACGGTGGTCGCCAGTT
>CAMBJN010000082.1 GCA_945867755.1 Polynucleobacter meluiroseus | reverse complement strand
TTTGGTGATTGGGAGCTAGCCTTGGCTGCTTATAACTGGGGTGAGGGCAATGTTTCAAAAGCCATCAAACGCAATCAAGCAAAAAAATTACCGACCAATTACGCTAGTTTAAAAATGCCGGACGAGACTCGTAACTACGTCCCCAAATTATTAGCGGTTAAAAACATTGTGGCCAATCCAAAGTCCTACGGATTGACGTTACCAACTTTGGAGAATCATCCGTACTTTGTGATTGTCACAACTGAAAAAGACATTGATGTGGATTTGGCAGCGCAATTTGCGCGCATGACTTTGGATGAGTTCAGAGCGATGAATCCATCATTCAATAAACCTGTGATTTTGGGAGCCAGTGAGCCACAAATCTTATTGCCATTTGGGCGCGCTGAATCTTTTCAAGAAAATTTAATGGAGTACACGGGGCGCCTGTCCTCTTGGACTGCTATCAGGGTGGCTAACAGAGAGACGGTTGATCAATTGGCGACTCGTTTGGATGTTGATGCCAATCAAGTAAGACAAATCAATAACATTCCCAAGGGAATGAGGATCAAACCTGGATCGACAGTATTGATTCCAAGGGGCGGCAGGGTAGGTGATGTTTCCGAGCATTTAGCCAATAACGCAGGCAAGCTAATGTTGGAGCGCGAAGCCAAGCCAAAACCAAAAACCACAGCCAATAATGCGAATGGCGCAAAAGCTAAAAAGCCTGCCAATAAGCAAACAGCCAATAACGCCAACAAACCTAAACCAAAGCCCAAGGCAGCAGCAGACTCTTCAGTGGCAGCCAATGAGAAAAAAACCAACTAGACATTTTCAGACCCATTTGGGCTGATTCACGCACCATTAACTAGGGTGAACCCTGATGTGTCAGATGCTAGTCAGCATGAAGTAGCACATTCATGCGGTTAAAGTGTTAATGATCATTTTCAGGGAGAAATACATGTCTGCTTATAAGGCATTTCACGAGCGTTCAATTAAAGATCCAGAGGGATTTTGGGCGGAACAAGCCAAATTAGTTGAATGGCACAAGCCTTTTGAAAAGGTGTTGGATTACAACAATCCACCATTTGCAAAGTGGTATGTGGGCGGCAAAATCAATCTTTGCCACAACGCTGTCGACCGTCACTTAAAAGATCGTGGCGATCAACAAGCCTTGATTTCTGTATCAACAGAAACTGATCAAGAAAACACTTACACATTTAAAGAGCTTCACACTGAAGTCAATCGCATGGCTGCGATTCTTAAAGCGCACGGCATTGTTAAAGGTGATCGCGTATTGATCTACATGCCGATGGTTGCAGAAGCTGCTTTTGCGATGTTGGCATGCGCACGTCTTGGTGCGATTCACTCGGTGGTGTTCGGTGGCTTTGCTTCTCATAGCTTGGCCTCAAGAATTGATGATGCAAAACCAAAGATGGTGATCTTGGCCGATGCAGGTGCCCGTGGCGGCAAGCCTGTGCCATACAAGCCATTATTGGATGAAGCGATTACTTTCTCTAAGCACAAGCCAGAAAAAGTTTTGTTGATTGATCGCAAATTGGTAGAGTACAACAAAGTTGCTGGTCGTGATTTGGATTACGCGACTGAGCGCGCCAAGGTGATGGATGCTCAAGTACCTTGCGAGTGGTTAGATGCCACCGATCCTTCTTATATTTTGTACACATCAGGCACCACTGGTAAACCTAAAGGTGTGCAACGTGACACCGGTGGTTACGCAGTCGCATTGGCTTCATCCATGCGCCACATCTATGGCGGTCAGCCAGGTGAAGCAATGTTCACAACCTCTGACATTGGTTGGGTGGTTGGACACAGCTACATCATTTACGGCCCATTGCTCAACGGCATGGCAACCATCATGTATGAAGGTACGCCCTTGCGTCCGGACGCTGGTATTTGGTGGAAATTGGTTGAGAAATACAAGGTATCCGTGATGTTCTCTGCTCCAACAGCAGCACGTGTCTTGAAAAAACAAGATCCAGCATTTTTATCAAAATATGATCTATCAACTTTGCGCTCGGTGTTCTTAGCAGGCGAGCCACTGGATGAGCCTACCGCCTCATGGTTGCATGGTGCGATCAATAAGCCGATCGTTGATAACTATTGGCAAACTGAAACTGGTTGGCCAATGCTTGCATTACAGCGCGGCATTGAAGTGATGCCACACAAATTTGGTTCACCAGGTGTTCCTGTGTACGGTTACAACATGAAACTCTTGGATGACGCTACTGGCGCTGAATTGGGTGCTGATCAAAAAGGCGTGATTGCGATTGAAGGGCCATTGCCTCCAGGATGCATGCAAACTGTTTGGGGTGACGATGAGCGCTTCGTCAAAACTTATTGGGAGACTGTGCCAGGCAAGATGGTTTACTCCACCTTTGACTGGGGTATCAAAGACAAAGATGGTTACTTCTTTATCTTGGGCCGGACTGACGACGTGATCAATGTGGCCGGTCATCGTCTTGGAACCCGTGAGATCGAAGAAAGTATTTCAAGTCATCCAAACGTGGCTGAAGTAGCCGTGGTCGGTATTGCTGACCAACTAAAAGGTCAGGTAGCGATTGGTTTTGCCATCGCTAAAGATTCAAACAACACCGCTACCTTGGAAGCTGAGATTCTGAAAACAGTCGACTCTCAATTGGGTGCAGTTGCCAGACCTGCGCGTGTATATGTGGTGGCTGCTCTACCAAAAACACGTTCTGGCAAGATTGTGCGCCGCGCTCTTCAAGCGGTGGCTGAAGGCCGTGATCCGGGTGACTTGAGCACCTTGGATGACCAAAGTGTTTTGGCTCAAATCAAAACATTGTTCACGCCAGCTTGATGGGCTTAAGAAAGCTCAGTTAGAAGTAAATTTAGAGTAATCTAAGTAGTTGAAAAATAGGGGATTTATCCCCTATTTTCATTGGTGGCAGATGAGTTAAATCAGGTCAAACGCCCCCGGTAAGGTATAATTTCTTAGTTAAATTATTAGATACTTGCCCTAGCGCTTAAAGACACATATACCTCCCGAAAATTCTCAGACCGGAGGCGTCTTTTCCGGATGAGGGATGTGTCGGATGGCAGCAGGGCTTTGGAGAATACCTTTGCTGCCACTAATTCCTTCTTTACCCCCAGCAGTTTTGGCTCTTGCCGATGGAACCGTCTTTCCAGGTTACAGCATTGGCGCCGTTGGGCAATCAGCTGGCGAGGTTGTTTTTAATACAGCTTTGACTGGTTACCAAGAAATCCTCACAGACCCAAGTTACACACGTCAAATCGTGACCTTGACCTATCCACACATTGGTAATGTGGGTGTGAATCAACAGGATTGCGAATCTAGCAAAATCTACGCAGCTGGCTTGATCATCAAAGATCTTTCGCTGGTTGCTTCAAACTTCCGCTCTGAAAAAACCCTGAGTGATTATTTGGCTGGCGAAAATGTCGTTGGTATCGCCGGTATTGATACGCGTAAATTGACACGCATTTTGCGTGACAAGGGTGCTCAGCCGGGCGCCATTGTGACTGGCAAAGTGGGTGACAGTATTGCAACTCTGACCGATAAAGCTTTAGCCGCAGCCAAGAGCTTTCCAGGCATGGCTGGTTTAGATTTGGCGCAAGTAGTGACCACACCTTCAACCTATGAGTGGACCGAAGGCGAGTGGGATCTGAATGCAGATCATGGCAAGCCAGGATTTAAAAAATTAGTTAAACCACTCAAGCATGTCGTGGCTTACGACTTTGGCGTGAAGCGCAATATTTTGCGCATGCTCACAGAGCGTGGTTGCAAAATCACTGTGGTGCCTGCCAAGACTTCAGCCGCTGATGTATTGGCCATGAAACCAGACGGTGTGTTTTTCTCAAACGGCCCAGGAGATCCTGAGCCATGCGATTACGCGATTGCAGCAGCTAAAAGTATCATCGATAAAGGTATTCCAACATTCGGTATTTGCTTGGGTCATCAGATCATGGGTTTGGCGGCGGGTGCCAAGACTCTCAAAATGAAATTCGGTCATCACGGCGCCAATCATCCAGTCAAAGACTTGGATGATGGTCGCGTAGTGATCACGTCACAAAACCACGGCTTCGCTGTGGATGCGGCAACATTGCCAGCCAACGTAAGACCAACGCATGTGTCTTTGTTTGATGGTTCATTACAAGGATTGGCTTGGACTGATAAGCCAGCTTTTTGTTTCCAAGGTCACCCAGAGGCATCACCGGGTCCGCATGACATTGCGTACTTGTTTGATCGCTTTATTAAATTGATGTGAGATTGACGAATGCCTAAGCGTACCGACATAAAAAGTATCCTCATTATTGGCGCAGGTCCAATTGTGATTGGACAAGCGTGTGAGTTTGACTACTCAGGCGCGCAAGCTTGTAAAGCATTGCGCTCCGAAGGTTATAAAGTTATTTTGGTCAACAGCAACCCTGCAACCATCATGACCGATCCAGAAATGGCTGATGTGACATACATTGAGCCGATCACCTGGGAAGTGGTTGAGCGCATCATCGCGAAAGAAAAGCCTGATGCGATTTTGCCGACCATGGGCGGTCAAACCGCTCTGAACTGTGCCTTGGATTTGCACAGACATGGCGTGTTAAAGAAATATGGTTGTGAGCTCATTGGTGCTTCACCAGAAGCGATCGATAAAGCAGAAGATCGTCAAAAGTTCAAAGAGGCCATGACCAAAATCGGTCTTGGTTCAGCCAAGTCCGGCATTGCGCACTCATTGGAAGAGGCCAATATTGTTCAACAGCAAATCATGGTTGAGACTGGCAATTCTGGTTACCCTGTGATCATTCGCCCATCTTTCACGATGGGTGGCTCAGGTGGTGGTATTGCTTATAACCGTGAAGAATTTGAAGAAATTTGTAAACGTGGTCTAGATCTTTCTCCAACGCGTGAACTTCTGATTGAAGAGTCACTCTTAGGTTGGAAAGAGTATGAGATGGAAGTGGTGCGTGATCGCAAAGACAACTGCATCATTGTTTGCTCAATTGAAAACTTAGACCCAATGGGTGTGCACACGGGTGACTCAATCACCGTGGCCCCTGCTCAAACATTGACTGATCGCGAATATCAAATTTTGCGTAATGCTTCATTGGCTGTCTTGCGTGAGATTGGTGTGGACACAGGCGGATCAAACGTTCAGTTCTCGATCAATCCAGTGGATGGTCGCATGATCGTGATCGAGATGAACCCACGCGTGTCTCGTTCATCAGCATTGGCATCAAAAGCCACTGGTTTCCCAATCGCTAAGATTGCCGCCAAGTTGGCAGTTGGTTTTACCTTGGATGAATTACAAAACGACATCACTGGTGGCAAAACACCGGCGTCGTTTGAGCCATCGATCGATTACGTTGTAACGAAGATACCTCGCTTTGCTTTTGAAAAATTTCCAGCCGCTGACAAGCGCTTGACCACTCAGATGAAATCTGTGGGTGAGGTGATGGCGATTGGTAGAACATTCCAAGAATCATTCCAAAAAGCCTTGCGTGGTCTAGAGGTGGGTGTTGATGGTTTGGATGAAAAATCAACAGACATGGACGAGATCACTCAAGAAATCCGTGAGCCAGGCCCAGACCGTATTTGGTTCTTGGGCGATGCATTCCGCATGGGCATGAGCCAGGCTGATGCATTTATGCACACAGCGATTGATCCTTGGTTTTTGGCACAAATATCAGAATTGATTGATATTGAAAAGAAATTACAAGAGCGTCAGCTTAAAGATTTAAGCGCGCAAGAATTGCGCTTTGTAAAACAAAAAGGTTTCTCAGACCGTCGTTTAGCCAAGCTATTAAAAACGGACGCCAAAGCAGTTCGAGAAGCACGTCATGCCTTGAAGGTAAGACCTGTTTATAAGCGCGTTGATACTTGTGCAGCAGAGTTCTCAACCAACACCGCCTACATGTACTCTTGCTACGAAGCCGAGCATGGTGAATGCGAATCACAACCCACCACCAAAGATAAGATCATGGTTTTGGGCGGTGGTCCTAACCGCATTGGTCAAGGTATTGAATTTGACTACTGTTGCGTTCATGCCGCCTTAGCGCTGCGTGATGATGGCTATGAAACCATCATGGTCAACTGCAACCCAGAAACAGTTTCTACTGACTATGACACTTCTGATCGTTTGTACTTTGAGCCATTGACGCTTGAAGACGTTTTAGAGATCGTTGCGATTGAAAAACCAAAGGGTGTGATTGTTCAGTACGGTGGTCAAACCCCATTGAAACTAGCACTTGATTTAGAGGCTAACGGCGTACCTATCATTGGCACCAGTCCAGACATGATCGATGCGGCTGAAGACCGTGAACGCTTCCAGAAGCTATTGCAAAACTTGGGCTTGCGTCAACCACCCAACAGAACTGCTCGCACAGAGCCAGAGGCTTTGAAGTTGGCTGAAGAAATTGGCTACCCATTGGTGGTTCGCCCATCTTATGTTTTAGGTGGTCGTGCCATGGAGATCGTTCATGACGGCCGTGACCTAGAGCGCTACATGCGTG
>CAMBJN010000081.1 GCA_945867755.1 Polynucleobacter meluiroseus | reverse complement strand
ATAGGGCCACTGGCAATTGCCTTGAATAATCGGGTCAATAAAATTCTGCAACAACTCAACGATCAAAGAAATAACAGTATTGATAAAGATTCATTCAGCCCTGCTATTTTAGAAATTGGCAGCTATCAATCAAAAACTGAAAACCTATCAAACACCTGGCACTTGATGCAAGCCGATGCAAATCCTCCCATTGCTAAGTGGGTTGAGTGGCAGGATCTAGGATCCACATTTGATTTCAAACTCCATGCCTCACCCATCAGTGCTGCTCAAAATTTAGCTCAGACACTTTGGTCTACCAGCTCCGCGGCCATCTTGACATCTGCAACCCTCAGAACCATGGGTGATTTTCAGTATTTCTTGGGGCAAACTGGCTTGAACTGGTTCCCAAAAACCAACACGCTAGAAGCTGAATCACCCTTCAATTATGAGGAACAAGGCACATTCATCGTTCCAGAAATGATCAACTGCCCCAGCGCCAATCCCCAAGGGCACACAGATGAACTTTCAGAAGAAATCCCAAAGCAGCTAAAAGATTTAAAGCATGGTGCCTTGGTATTGTTCACTTCGAAAAAACAAATGAAACAAGTTCATGAAGACTTGCCTAATGATTTTTTACAAGATGTCTTGATGCAAGGCGACATGCCTCGCAACAAATTAATCAGTCAACACGAGTCACGCGTCAAGAATGATCAACGCAGCATTTTGTTTGGCATGCAAAGTTTCGGTGAAGGCTTAGATCTTCCTGGAAAATTGTGTGAGACCGTCTTGATCACCAAGTTACCGTTTGCACCACCTGATTCACCGGTTGAAGAAGCCAAATCAGAATGGCTGGAAAAGAATCAAGGCAATCCTTTTTACGAAATCAGCGTTCCGGCGGTTGCTTTAAAGCTTCAGCAATGGGTAGGTCGTGGTATCAGAACAGAAACTGATCATGCGACCATCATCGTTTTAGATAAACGACTAAAAACAAAACCGTATGGCAAAAAGATTTTGGCAGGCTTACCACCATTTAAACGCTTGATATAGTTTGCTTGAGTATTTAGAAGAGTTGTTGTTACTGCCACTTTTTCAGAGCTTCATCATCGCTTAAGCGTGCATCGACCCAACGAGCTCCTTCAGGGGTATCTTCTTTTTTCCAGAATGGCGCTAAGGTCTTGAGGTAGTCCATCACATATTCGCAAGCAGCAAACGCTTCGCCACGATGAGCACTGGTCACTGCCGTTAAAACGATTTGGTCTTCAATATTCAACGAGCCCACTCGATGGATGATCAAGACATCAAAAATATCCCAACGAGCTTTGGCTTTTTCAATGATTTCCTCAAGTGACTTTTCGGTCATGCCTGGATAGTGCTCTAAAGTCATTGCGGCAACATCAGAACCGTCATTGCGATCACGCACCGTGCCCACAAAAGTGGCTACCGCACCAACACGTGCATCACCGGCTCTTAATTGCTTGATCTCTTGTGAAAGATCAAAATCTTGGGTTTGAATACGCACCGGCATATTTATCCGCCCGTCACTGGAGGAAAGAAGGCCACTTCAGCTTGATCAACTAATGCTGTATCACCTTCAACCATTTGGTGGTTCAAAGCCATGCGCACCGCTTTGCCTTCTGCCAATGCTTCAGCCCATGATGCACCCCTGCTCATCAAATGATGGCGCAACTCTGTCAAAGTTTTCACCGACGCAGGAACATCGAACTGCTCTTCTGATATTTTTAAGGTCTCGCGCAAAGAGGCAAAGAATTTAATGGTTACTTTCATAGTGATAGCTTAAATCATTCCTGCAAAGGGGATGTACTTCACCATATCACCAGGCTTGATTGCTTGCAGTGGTGGGTTATCAACCAAACCATCCGCCCATGAGGCGCTGGTTAAAACGCCTGAGCTTTGGTTAGGGAATAAATCCAATCCGCCTTGGGTGTTGATGCGCACACGTAAAAACTCGTTGCGGCGATCAGCCTTAGGCCAGTCAAAATCTGCGCGAATCATCATTGATGGCGCCAAGGTCGATGTTCGACCTTGTAATTTGGCGATGAAAGGTCTCACAAATAAAAGGAATGTGACAAAACTAGATACTGGATTACCTGGCAACCCCATGAACCAAGTTTCTAGATGCTCAGCGCCCTGCTTTCGAACGGCACCAAAGGCCAACGGTTTGCCTGGCTTGATCGCAATTTGCCACATATCTAAGCGACCTTCAGTATTCACGGCTGGCTTGATGTGATCCTCTTCACCGACCGACACCCCTCCAGAGGTGATGATCAAATCATGATCTTTGCTGGCGCGTCGCAAAGCATCTCGGGTAGCTTCTAAAGTATCGGGCACGATCCCCAAGTCAGTTGCTTCACAACCCAATGAACGAATGCATGCCAAGAGAGTATCTCGATTGGAGTTATAAATAGCGCCAGGCTTCAGTGGATGACCTGGCAGAGTCAACTCATCCCCAGTGAAAAAAGCAGCCACTTTGATTTTTTTAGTCACTGGTAGTTGATGATATCCAGCAGAAGCAGCAACACCTAACTCTTGAACCCTGAGATAGGTTCCCTTGCTTAAAGCCACGTCCCCTGCTTTTAAATCTTCACCCTGTAGGCGAATCCATTGACCTTGCTTAGGAACTTCTTGAATGGTGACCTGATCACCGTTCACAATGCAATCTTCCTGCATGACCACCGCATCGGCACCAGGCGGAATGGTGGCGCCGGTGAAAATTCTGGCAATCGTGCCTGATGTGAGTTCTGTGCCAACATGCCCAGCCGGAATGCGTTGAGAAACCGCAAAACTTTGTCCCGCTGTTTGAACATCCGCCACTCGAACAGCATAACCATCCATCTGGGTATTGTTCATCGGCGGAACATCTACTTGACTCAGCATGTCGTCGGCCAAGATTCTGCCCAAAGCATCTTGAGTGCTGACCAGCTCAATATCAGCCACAGGCATTGCTTGAGCCAACAAATGCTCAAGGGCCTCAGCAGCAGTTTTCATGGGAGGTTTGTTCATGGCTTGCGACATCGTCCGAGTCTAATGGTTTTAGGCTTACTTTGCTAAAACACCGGCTATTGAAAGGACTTGTTGTGCCATCTCTTCAATATTATTCAAATCAAGCACCGGAATATCTCTTGTTAAATCTGGCTTGTTCACAGCATCGATGCCGCCTGGGTAAGCAAGCGCTTGAATCAAGTTATCTTGATTGGCTTTAAGAGGATTGGCTGCGCATTCGTCATGCTCAAAGCGCCATAATTCAATTTTTGGAATATTGGCATTTTTGAAACCTTCAACAATTACCAAGTCACAAGGGGACAGCATGCTTAGCTGTTGTTCAATAGTGGGTTCGGAGCTTTGCCTAAGTTCATGCATCAACACCCAACGCTGATCAGAAATCATTAGAACTTCAGAGGCGCCGGCTTCGCGATGGCGATAAGAATCTTTGCCAGGTTTATCAATGTCAAAATGATGGTGCGTGTGTTTAATGACTGAAACCTTATAGGATCTCTCGGTCAAGAATGTGATCAACTGCTCGATCAAGGTTGTTTTGCCAGTCCCAGAGTAGGCAACAAATCCAACGATAGGCAAAGAGCTCTTAGTCTTCGTTAGCGAGTTTTGTTGAACTTGAACTTGGCTCATAAATCACAAACCCGTGTGGCCAGCAACGAAATCTTTTACTTGATGAACATCCGCCGGCATTTCAACAACGCGCTGCGGCTTGTCTTCAATGCCAATGAATGATGCTGGACGATCGGGTGTTCTGCCAAGTGCTTCTTCGATTGTCTCTGCAAATTTAATCGGCAGCGCTGTCTCTAAAACTAACATTGGGATATTGCTTTGTAGATTTTCGCGGGCAACTTTAACGCCGTCCGCCGTGTGTGTATCGATCATCACACCGTACTTAGAATGCATGTCTCTGATGGTGTCTAAGCGATTGAGGTGAGTACTCTTGCCAGAGACAAAACCATATTGAGCAATATTTTTATACGCAGGATCTTGTGATAAATCAAAACCACCCTTGGTCTCAACATCCTTGAACATCTGCGCAGTTTTTACGCCATCACGGTCCATCAAGTCATAGACAAAGCGTTCAAAGTTACTTGCCTTAGAAATATCCATGGACGGGCTGGTGGTATGGAAAGTTTCTGCTGATTTACGTGCCCTGTAAACACCAGTTTTAAAGAACTCATCCAAAACATCGTTCTCATTGGTGGCCACCACTAATTTTTCAATAGGCAAACCCATCATGCGGGCAATGTGGCCAGCGCAAACGTTACCGAAGTTGCCTGATGGAACACAGAATGAAACTTTCTCAGTACTGTTTTTGGTGGCCAACAAATAACCTTGGAAGTAATAAACGACCTGAGCCACCACGCGAGCCCAATTGATTGAGTTCACAGTACCAATTTTTTGACGGGCTTTGAATGCATGATCATTGCTCACGGCTTTAACAATGTCTTGAGCATCATCGAAGACACCATCAATGGCAATGTTATAAATATTTTCGTCTTGCAAAGAATACATCTGGGCCACTTGAAAGGAGCTCATCTTGCCCTTGGGTGAGAGCATGAAAACACGCACACCTTTTTTACCGCGCATCGCGTACTCAGCGGCGCTGCCAGTGTCACCAGAGGTAGCGCCCAAGATATTCAATTCTTGCCCTTGCTTATTCAAGGTGTACTCAAATAAGTTACCCAGTAATTGCATGGCCATATCTTTGAATGCCAATGTTGGGCCATTGGACAAACTCAATAAGCCCAAGCGAGTTCCCTGCTCATCGCCTAACCAATGAATCGGTGTGATGTCTTTTGCCAAATCATCAACACGACCATTGCAATAAACTTCAGCAGTGTAGGTTTTTCTGACCAAAGCTCTGAGGTCTTCTTGAGGAATGTCATCACAATAGAGGCTCAAAACTTCGAATGCTAAATCAGCGTATGACAATACTCGCCAAGCATCTAGCTGCGCTGGCGTGACCTGAGGATACTTAACAGGCAAATACAAACCTCCGTCAGCGGCCAAGCCGCCTAGAAGGATTTCTGAAAACGTTTGATGGGCGTTATGACCACGGGTTGAAATGTAGTGCATTGCGTAATTAAATTAACTTAAGTTTTCTAAACGAATTTTTGTGACTGAACCTTCAACAGTTTTCAAAGCCTCAACCTTGGTAATAGCAGCCAAAATATTTTTCTCTTTGGTCTCATGCGTCAACATGATGAGATCGGTTTGATTTTCACCATCACCCGCTTCACGTTGCAACATGGCATCAATTGAAATACTGTTATCAGCCAAAATACGGGTGATGTCCGCCAAAACTCCTGTCACGTCTGCAACACGCAAACGCAAGTAGTAGCTGGTGGTGATCTCGCCCATCGGCATGATGGTTGTATTGACCATTGAGCCTGGTTGGAAGGCCAAATGAGGCACGCGATGTTCAGGACCGGCTGTTTGTAAACGAGCCACATCAACCAAATCTGCAATCACAGCTGAAGCGGTTGGTTCTGCACCTGCACCTTTACCGTAGTAAAGGGTTGTCCCGACCGCATCACCCATCACCTGAACTGCGTTCATGGCGCCTTCAACGTTTGCAATCAAACGTTTGGTTGGAATCAAGGTTGGATGAACACGCAACTCAATGCCATCTTTGGTTTTTTTGGTGATACCCAATAACTTGATGCGATAACCCAATTGCTCAGCATATTTGATATCGATTGCTGAGAGCTTGGTGATGCCTTCAATATGAGCCTTATCAAATTGCATCGGAATACCAAACGCAATCGCACTCATGATGGTGGCCTTATGAGCAGCGTCTACACCTTCAATATCAAATGTCGGATCAGCTTCTGCGTAACCCAAGCGCTGAGCTTCCTTTAAAGCAACGTCAAAGTCCAAGCCCTTGTCGCGCATTTCAGACAAAATAAAATTCGTGGTGCCGTTGATGATGCCGGCAATCCATTCAATGCGGTTAGCAGTCAAACCCTCACGCAAGGCTTTGATGATTGGAATACCACCAGCAACTGCAGCTTCAAAGTTGACTGTCACACCCTTGGCTTGAGCAGCGGTAAAGATTTCGTTTCCATGAACAGCCAATAGTGCTTTATTGGCAGTCACCACGTGCTTGCCATTGTTGATCGCAGCCAAGACTAATTCTTTAGCAATGCCATAGCCGCCGATCAACTCAATGACTACGTCAATTTCAGGATCATTCACAACTTGCTTGGCATCACCCACAACTTTGGCACGACCCTTGACCAATGCCTCGGCACGCTTGGTATCAAGGTCAGCAACTGTGTGGATCTGAATGCCACGACCAGCGCGACGAGTGATTTCTTCTTGGTTGCGTTCAAGCACATTGAACACGCCACCGCCAACAGTACCGATGCCTAGAAGGCCAACTTGAATAGGTTTCATAACTAAAAACTCTGACTTAATTAAAGGTGAAAATAAAATTTAATGTTGCTTATTTATTGCTGCTGCTTATTTATTGCCGATATCTGCAAGCAATTAACTTACTTTTTGCCGTGCTTTTGGCGATAACG
>CAMBJN010000080.1 GCA_945867755.1 Polynucleobacter meluiroseus | reverse complement strand
AACTGCATCAGCAAAACGAGATTGTTTACCCACAGAATCCAAGAACACCATCACCACATCACGACCAACCACTTTGGCTTGCATCACCAAACAACGGCCAGCAGCCGAGATATAGCCAGTCTTTTGTAAACCAATGTCCATATCGCTGGCCCTGACCAAGCGATTGGTATTAACGAACTTTTGTTCACGTTTACCAATCATGATGATGTAGTCAGGTCTGATTGAAAATTCTCTGATCACTTTGTGCTGATAGGCAGCCTCAACCAACCTGGTCAGGTCTTCCGGGCTAGAAACATTGTTACTGGATAGGCCGGTAGGGTCTGCAAATTTAGATTGAGTCATGCCAAGTAACTGAGCTTTAGCATTCATCGCATCAACAAAGGCCGGTATGCCGCCTGGAAAATTCCTACCCAAGGCTTGCGAAACTCTGTTCTCAGAAGACATCAATGACAAAATCATTGCTTGCTCTCGCGTCATCTTTGCTCCCTGAGTCACTCGTGAGCGCGTACGACCCGGATAAATATTGACGTCTGATTGTGAAATCACGATGGTCTCATCCAGCGGTAATTCGGCCTCAAGAACAACCAAGGAAGTCATTAACTTCGTGATGGATGCAATTGGCAAAGCTGCATGGGCATTTTTTTCAAACAATACTTCATGCGTGTGACGATCAATGATCAATGCCACGCTTGATTTTAAATTCAGTTCATCTTGATTGCCACGCAGACCCATTGCAGCGGCAAATGAAGGTCTTTTCTCATCAGGAGCTTTTGCGGACTTAGCTCGAGTGGTTGATGTTCTAACTTGTTTTTGATTCTTAGGGGCTGCTTTTTTCTTGACCGCCTGCTGATTAGTTGACTGTTTGGTATTTTGTTTTTGAGGAGTATTTTGAGCAAAAGACACTTGTACTCCAAGCAACAAAGAACTGCTCAATAATCCAACCATCAATTTGCGCAACAAATTACCTTTAAATATCATCAGTCTCTTCTAAGCTATTTAATTAGTTAGTTTTTGTGAATAAATGACATGATAAGGTATTACTTGTCCGATGAGGCTTTATTGACCATTAAAACTGCCCCCATGGTCAGCGCTATCCCAAGGCCAATTGCCCATGTGATGGGCTCGTTGAATAAGAACCATGCCATCAATGCTGTGGTGGGAGGTGTCAGATACATCAAACTGGTGACCTTGGTCGCTGCGCCATGTCGAATCATCACAAACAATAAGGAGCTCGCGCCTATTGATAAAGCAAATATCGACCACAACAAAGAAAAGACGAATTCAGGGACCCAGGCGATTTCTCTGGTTTCAAAAATCATCATGAGTGGCACGCAAACAACTGCTGAAGCAGCAAATTGAATCACCGAGCCTGTGCGCAAATCAAACTGCGGGCAATACTTCTTTTGATAAAGAGTCCCGGCTGTGATCGCTAACAAAGCGATGATGATGAAGATAAAACTTAAATCACTAAAACCAATCATGATAATCTTGGCCCAGACAACCAATCCAACTCCCAACAATCCAATCACCAAACCAAGCCACTGAACAGGTCGAACTCTCTCTGCCACCCAAGATGCCAATAAAGCAGTCAAAATTGGTTGAAGACCCACGATTAAAGCCGTTAAGCCTGCAGACATCCCTTCGCGAACGGCGGCCCATACGCCGCCCAGATAGCCTGCTTGCAGCAGTATGCCGGCAATCGCAATGTGGATGATTTGTGACTGTCTTGGCCAGGGAGCTTTCCACAGCAGCACGATTGGGATCATGCAAATCAGCACGCCTAAAAAGCGCAAACTCAAAAATGTCATTGGCTCTGCATGAGGCATGCCGTAACGAGCGATGATGAAACCCGTACTCCAAATGATCACAAAAATTGGCGCAATCCATGGCGTTAAATATCGAATCCATGCATTGCTCATTTATTGTTTGACCTTTAATTCTTTAAATAGTTGAAGGGCTAATTGTACGGTTTGAGCGTGCACCTCAACCGTTGTTTCAATATGGATGCCGTACCCTCCTGCCATAGCAATGGCAATGGGTAAATCATTTGTTTTAGCAAAATCCATAACCATTTGATCGCGCAAACACAATCCATTGAGGCTTAGCTTCAATCTCCCCAATCGATCGTCCTCATGTGGATCAGCTCCAGCCAAATAAATCAACATATCAGGCTTGAACTCTGACTCCATGCGATTGAGAGCATGAGCAAGATGAAGTAAATACTCGTCATCAGAGCACCCATCACTCAGCCCCACATCCAAATGACTCGACTCTTTTCTAAAAGGGAAATTCTTTTCCCCGTGAAGCGACAATGTGTAACAGCTGGGGTCTTTCCCCAAAATAGCCGCAGTGCCATTACCTTGATGAACATCCAAATCAATGATGGCGACGTTCATTTTTTTTAAATTCTGCAGATACTTTGAAGCAACGGCCGCATCATTGAAGACACAAAAGCCGCTGCCCTTGTCTGCATAGGCATGATGGGTGCCGCCAGCAAGATTCACTGAAACCCCATCTTCCAGAGCACTCATGCATGCCTGAATGGTTGCTCCTGCTGATCTTTTTGATCTTTCAACCATGGACTCGCTCCATGGAAAGCCAATTTCCCTGATTTCTGCAGGGCTCAATTCCCCCTGGGTCACCCGCTTGACATACTCTTGGTCATGTACCCGGATCAAATCCTCATAGCTTGCGGCTAACGGCTCTTTTAGCTCTAATCCATCTAATAAAGCTACCTGATCCCTCAATAAACGGTACTTTTGCATCGGGAAGCGGTGTCCAGCTGGGAGCGGTAGGACAAAATGATCGGTATAAAAGACTTTCACGCCCTAATTTTGCCTTTTTTTCACAATGTGGGCTTGACTTAAGGTAATTAAGACATATACTTCATTTTGTGCAGTGCAACATTTATTGTTCACCCTTTAATTTACTTGGAGAAATCATGACATTAACCCCAGAACAAATCGCAGCAGCCAACAAAGCTAACCTAGAAACATTGTTGAATTTAACTAATAAAGCATTTGAAGGTGTAGAAAAGCTTGTTGAGTTGAACATGGCAGTAGCAAAAACTGCAATGACTGAGAACGTACAAAACGCAAAGCAAGCTCTTTCAGTGCGTGATGCGCAGCAATTAATGACTATGCAAGCTAGTATGGTTCAGCCTTTAGCGGAAAAGATCATGTCTTACAGCCGTCATCTTCATAACATTGCCAACGAAACACAAGCAACGTTCACTTCAGTTACAGAGTCACAGTTGAAGAAAAGCAGCGGCAATGTGAATGGTATGGTTGAAGAGCTTTCAAAGAATGCTCCTGCTGGCTCAGAAGCAACTATCCAGGCTATCAAGCAAGCCATGGCTGCAGCAAACAATGCTTATGAAACAACACAAAAATCTATCAAGCAAGCAGTGGATTTAGCTCAAAACAACTTCAACGCTGCAGCTAATACAGCAGTTAAAGCTGCTCGCGGCAAGAAGTAAGTAAAGTGCAAGCCACATGAATCATCATGGTGGCTTGTGAAAGAATTGAAGTAGTAACAGTTGTCTCCTCGGTACCCAGTTAGATCTAATCTACAAGTACCTTTTAACCCCCGCCTCGTGCGGGGGTTTTTTTATGTCTGGAGCCTTTGAGGTTTAGCGCTGTTGGCGCTGTTGGCGCTGTTGGCGCTGTTCTACATCAGCAAGAACCTATAGCTAACTATTTTTTCTTTGTTGGCGGTAAATCAGTGCAAGTGCCATGTGCTACTTCAGCGGCCATACCAACAGATTCACCAAGTGTTGGGTGTGGATGGATTGTTTTACCAATATCAACCGCATCAGCACCCATCTCGATAGCCAAACACACTTCACCGATCAAATCACCGGCATGGGTACCAACAATACCGCCACCAATGATGCGATGGGTTTCTTTATCAAATAACAACTTCGTAAAGCCTTCATCACGACCATTGGCAATGGCTCTACCACTGGCCGCCCATGGGAAATGGCCTTTTTCGTATGCAATGCCTTGTGCTTTGCATTGCTCCTCTGTGAGTCCAGCCCATGCAACCTCAGGATCCGTGTACGCCACAGATGGGATTTGTTTGGCATCAAAGAAAGTTTTATACCCTGCGGCAACTTCTGCGGCAACGTGACCCTCATGGACAGCTTTGTGTGCCAACATGGGTTGACCCACCAAGTCGCCAATCGCAAAAATATGATTCACATTCGTGCGCAATTGTTTATCCACTGAAATAAAGCCGCGCTCATCAACCACCACGCCAGCTTTATCAGCGTCTAACTTCTTACCATTTGGAGTACGGCCAACCGCCACCAACACCAAGTCATAAACTTGAGGAGTTGTCGGAGCCTTTTCGCCTTCAAATGACACATGGATACCGTCTGGTTTAGCTTCAGCTTTGCTGGCGCGCGTCTTCAACATGATGTTGTCAAAACGAGGAGCGTTGATTTTCTCCCACACCTTTTCCAAATCACGGTCGGCACCAGCCATCAAACCATCCAACATTTCAGCAATGTCAATTTTGCTACCCAATGTGCTATAGACAGTCGCCATCTCTAAGCCGATGATGCCGCCGCCAATCACCAACATTCTCTTGGGCACCTTCTCAAGCTTTAATGCGCCAGTGCTATCAACAACTCTTGGATCCTTCGGCAAGAAAGGCAACATCACAGCTTGGCTTCCTGCGGCAATGATCACCTTTTGAAAACGAATCACTTCTTTTTTGCCGCTGGTTTTCTTTGAGTCACCTTCAGTGACTTCTACTTCAACGTGATAAGCATCTAGGAATCGACCAATGCCGCGCACTGTTTTAACTTTGCGAGCTTTGGCCATACCAGCAAGACCGCCCGTTAACTTACCAATCACGGTTTCTTTGTGAGCTCTTAACTTATCGATTTCAATCTTTGGTGCACCGTATGAGATACCGTGCGCAGCCATGGCTTTAACTTCATCCATGATGGCTGC
The DNA here is from genome assembly GCA_945867755.1 of Polynucleobacter meluiroseus. Lineage (GTDB taxonomy): Bacteria > Pseudomonadota > Gammaproteobacteria > Burkholderiales > Burkholderiaceae > Polynucleobacter > Polynucleobacter meluiroseus_D. Next base: position 1,666 of record CAMBJN010000080.1, on the reverse strand, counting down.
AGTGTGCAACAAAGCTTTGGACGGGATACAACCCACGTTCAAGCAAACTCCGCCCAAGGTTGCATAGCGTTCCACGATGATGGTGTTCATGCCCAAATCAGCACTTCGGAATGCTGCACTATAACCGCCAGGGCCTGCGCCCAAGACCAGCATGTCACATTCGTGATCAACTTTTCCAGCATAAGAACCTGCTGCAGGAGCGCTCATTCGAGGAGCTTCAGCTTTTGGAGCTGTCTCTCTCACTGGGGCTGGGGTTGGGGGACTGCTTGCAGCTGGTTTAGCATCGGCTGCTAGCTCAAGCGTTGCGATCACCATGCCTTGATTGATTTTGTCACCAACCTTGACGCTGATAGAAACAATTTTGCCAGCTTGTTCACTCGGCACTTCCATGGTTGCCTTGTCAGACTCCAACGTCAACAGGGCTTGTTCTTTTTCAACCTGATCGTCCGGCTTGACCAAAACTTCAATCACGGGCACATCATGAAAATCACCAATATCAGGAACTTTGATTTCTACTGTAGGCATATCAATATTCCTTAAAGAACAACACGACGGAAATCAGCCAATAATTCAGCCAAATAAACGTTGAACCTTGTCGCTAAGGCACCATCAATCACGCGATGATCTGCAGTGAGTGACAATGGACAAATTAATTTTGGTGCAAACTGTTTACCATCCCAAACAGGCTTCATGCTGGCTTTGTTAACACCCAAAATGGCCACCTCTGGTGCGTTGATGATAGGTGAGAAGTAAGTTCCACCAATACCACCCAAAGACGAGATTGTGAAAGAAGCTCCTTGCATTTGATCAGGCTTTAATTTGCCCTCACGTGCAAGCTTGGCTAACTCACCAGTTTCTTTAGCAATTTCAAAAATACCTTTTTTGTCAGCATTCTTTACAACAGGTACCACCAATCCATTCGGTGTGTCTGCAGCAAAGGCAATGTGGAAGTATTTCTTCATCACTAAGTTATCACCATCCAAGGAACTATTAAATTCTGGGTACTTCTTCAAAGCATTCACAGCGGCTTTGATCAAGAAAGCCAACATCGTGACTTTGATGCCTTGCTTTTCATTGTCCTTGTTGGTCATCACACGGAATGCTTCTAGGTCAGTGATGTCAGCATCTTCGTGATAAGTCACGGCTGGAATCATGACCCAATTGCGAGATAAATTAGCAGCTGATAATTTTTGAATGCGTGAAAGCGGTTTGGTTTCTGTTTCACCAAATTTGCTGAAATCAATTTTTGGCCACGGCAATAAATTCAATCCACCAGACGCTGCTACAGGAGCGCCTGCTGGCGATGCCGCCTGTCCAGTCATGATGTTCTTTACATATGCCTGAACGTCTTCTTGAGAAATTCTGCCTTTTGCTGAAGTACCAATCACTTTGGTCACATCAACACCAAGTTCTCTAGCGTATTTACGAACAGATGGACTTGCATGGCTGATCGCACCTGTTGTTGGTACCGATTCCGTGCGCTGGACTGATGCTTGAGGTGCACTCTTAACAGGTGCTGGAGAGCTTGCTTGAGGTGCTGCTGCAGCAGGTGTTGCAGTTTTACTTGGCGCTGCTGATGCAGCACCAACGGATGAAGATTCAAGAATCACCACCAACTCACCTTGAGAGATGCTATCACCTACGTTTACTTTGACTTCTTTGACCA
>CAMBJN010000079.1 GCA_945867755.1 Polynucleobacter meluiroseus | reverse complement strand
TCACCGCAATCACCCAGTGATTGATGCCCAGCGCCTCTGGCAAACCAATCTTGCCAAAGTCAGCCCACGATAAAACAGTGGATTTAAAGAATGGGAATAACTCAGCATAAAGACCAGCACCCACAATCATGCCAATAGCACCAAATACGGCGTGCCAACGGCCTTCACCAATAGCGCCTACCGATGTGCCTGGGCAAAAACCCATCACCGCCCACCCAATACCAAACAATGAACCACCCACCAAAATAGCGCCCACGTTCATGGCTTTGTGGCTGAGTTTGATGATGCCCATATCGTTCATCGCAAGAATGCCAAACATACCAACAACGATGGCGGACAACATGAACTTAAAAATAGCCATGTCTTTGAACAGCATCGCACCCACTTGTTTGTCGTAACGAAGGACGCGGCCTTTTTGCAATAAGAAGCCAAAAAAGATACCGGTCACTAAACCTAAAATTTGTTCTATTGACATGTTATTGCCCCTTTCTGTACATCATGTTGGCCACCAAGGCACCTACTCCGAAGAAAAAGGCCAAGGCAATGAATGAACTCATGGATAGCTGCATCATGCCGCTCAATCCATGACCACTAGGACAACCATCTGCCATGCGTGCACCGATCATTGCGATGATGCCGCCCAAGAATGAAAAGATGGCGCGCTTAGAAATCGATGAGCCAAAACGTTTTTCCCATGTTGGTGGCACTGCTTCTAACTTAAAACTTTTATCCATCAATGAAGAGATCATGGCTCCAAAGAAAATACCGATGATCATCATGAACTGCCAATCAACCTTCACTTTTTCTTTGAGGTAATAAGCGTTTTCAGCAACGTGAGCTGGGTCAACACTTTGGAACAATAAGCCAGCCGCTCTCACAAATGTGGTCGAAGCCCCCAGATAGTTAGACTTGCCCATCAAGGTGGTGGTGAGATAAACAGAAATAATTGCCAAGAGCCCAAGCAGTGCTCCAGCGAGATAAGGGCTCCAACCAGGGGACTCCCCATCGGTCTTTTTGACTTGTTCTGACATTTTTGCCTTCCTTTTTAAGTACTTATCAAATTGCATTAAAACAATATATATTATTATATATTAAAAAGAGTTTAAATGTCAAACGGGGTGTAAGTTTCACAATAGCTAGGGTTATGGCAAATACTTATAACTATATCTAGTGCTTCGTGTTAACTTAATGGATGTTTAAAAGGAGCTTGAATAAGCCTAGTTATGAAAAAAATAGTTGATGTATTTAAGAGAAAAGACCGCAGCTTGGTTTGGACTTATGTGATCTCTTTGGATCGCAACCGCCTCACCTCAGGCCTCGTTGAGTTTGAACATGAAGCCTTGCGTTTATCTGCATTAGAAGAGCGTGGTGGCGCAGAGTCTTTGACTGCCAGAGTCAGACCAGCTTAAATATTTAAGCAATCAATTTCAGATTTTTTAGAAGTTGTTTGGCTCTTTGATAATCTGGGCTTGTCTGTAGTTCTACCCAAGTCATCGCCACTGATGTAGGCATCAGCTTCTGAACCCTGGCTCGTGACACTTGATAAGCTTTTTCATCATAGGTGAGTTCATTGAGTAATTGATCAGCCAAGTCTGGGCGATTACAAATCAAGACTTGATCACACCCTGCTTGAAGCGCTAACTTGGCGCCTTCGACCACACTTCCGGCCACTGACGCACCTTCCATCGATAGGTCATCACTAAATATCACGCCTGTGAACTTCAATTGCTTTCTTAAGATCTCTTGCAGCCAAATCTTAGAAAAGCCTGCTGGATTTTTATCAACTTTTGGATAAATCACATGAGCTGGCATCACTGATGCCAAACCAAGGCCTAAGTATTCATATGGTTTTGCATCATCACTCATGATTTGTTTCAAAGGACGCTCATCCACCGGAATGGCCACATGGGAATCTGCCTCTGCAAATCCGTGACCCGGGAAATGTTTCCCGCAGTTAGCCATGCCCGCTAATTGCAAACCATGATTGAGGCTCTTGGCCAGTGTGGCTGTAATTTGCGGATCACGATGAAAAGCCCGGTCACCAATCACACCGCTGCGCCCAAAGTCCAAATCCAATACAGGTGTGAAACTAAAATCCACACCACATGCTCTCAACTCAGTCGCCAACACATAGCCGGCAGCTGTTGCGGCTTCCATGGCTTTTAGAGCATGTTCTGCAGTCGCCTTCTTGCCAAAGTTGACCCAAATATCGCCTAACTTTTTCATGGCAGGCAAATGCGTGAAGCCGTCTGTTCTGCAGCGCTGCACACGACCGCCCTCATGGTCAATACTGATCATCACATCACTGCGAATCGCCTTGATGGCTTTAGTCAAAGCAGTTAACTGAGCTCTGTCTTGATAATTTCGTCCAAATAAAATCACACCACCAGTTTTAAGGTGAGCAATGCGGCGAATATCTTCTTTATCCAAAGTTTTACCAAGTACATCAAGAACGATGGGGCCTGCATTGAATGGATTTAATTTGCTCATATTGTTTTTTTGATCGTTAACCTAATAAATCTTTTGGATCAGTCACACCAGTGACCACAGGGGTGCCATAAATCACAATCACAAAGGCCATGGCCATATCAACTTCATCAGTGATGCTGACTTGGGCAGTGTATAACTTCTCTTCCATGAATGTCTGTAACTTACCAGAACATTTGATGACGGGCTTACCACTGGGATCATTCAGGGTTTGCATGACTCGCCAAGACATCGGGCTGCGCATCCCTAAGCCAATGGCTTTAGAAAAAGCTTCTTTAGCGGCAAAGCGCGTCGCTAAGTAAGCCATGCCTCTTGATTCATTGCGGGCCAAGCGTGCTTTGAAGACCTGCATTTCATCAGGTCCAAGAATACGTTCAGCCAAACGGCCATTGGTGCGTTGATAAGCCGCCTTAAGGCGATCAATCTTTAATAGGTCAGTACCAATGCCTGCAATCATGATGGGTATCGTTATTTAATTAAACTGTGATCAATGCTTCTGATTCATGGCACGTTGGCGGGCACCTTGCATGAGAGTTCTCATGTCTTGTATCGCAGCCTTCCAACCCTTAAAAACAGCCTCAGCCACAATCGCGTGCCCAATATTCAATTCTGCAATTTCTAGTATTTCTGCAATTGCTTCAACATTGCCTTCATGCAATCCATGCCCTGCATTTACTTTTAAACCAATGGAATGACCGAACTTGGCTGCTGCTTTGATGCGCTCAAGCTCCTTGGCTTGCTCAGCTCCTGCCGTGTCAGCATATTTACCCGTGTGCAATTCAATCACGGTCGCGCCAGCTTCTTTGGCCTTGGTGATTTGTTGCTCATCAGGATCAATGAAGATTGAAACCGTGATGCCAGCCTGCAATAGACGTTGCGTGGATTTTTTAATGTTGTCAAAGTTACCAATGACATCTAGGCCGCCTTCAGTTGTGATCTCTTGGCGCTTTTCTGGCACCAAACAAACATCATGCGGCTTCACCTGACAAGCAATCTCAATCATCTCAGGTGTGACAGCGCACTCTAAATTCATGCGGGTTTTGATCAAAGGGCGCATCGCGATCAAATCAGCATCCTTGATATGACGGCGATCTTCTCTTAAGTGCAAGGTGATCAAATCAGCACCATACTCTTCTGCTAACTGAGCAGCTTTGAGTGGGTCTGGGTAGTGCGTGCCGCGCGCATTTCTGAGCGTGGCAACGTGGTCAATGTTGATGCCTAGATCGATGATGTTTTTAGGTTTTTGTGACATGTGGTGAATTATGCCTATGTAATGACCATGGTGGTATTCAGATCTTTTTCAAATCAATCAAAATCTGCCGAGTCATCATGGCTTGATCGGGTAGGTGCAGACCCAACAAGAACCGTGTGAGCGCCTTGCTCTGAATCAAGGTTTCTGGATCTTGATAGTTTTTGTCATTCATACAAAGCAGGTGCTTACCTGTCATCACGGGCCAATGACCTGGATCATCCGCTTGAAGCTTGCGAATACCTCTTTCTGGTTGATAAACGTAATGCTCATCTTCTTCAGGAGCGCTTTGAGTATCGATACAAAAGTTCAGTGCTGCTGCAAAGCCGGCTTCTTTTAATAGGCTGAGCTCAAAGGGTCGCAAAATAGGTTCTAGCTCTTTAGGATCTTGTCCAAGCAAGTGAACCGTTTTGGCGTACTCTTCGTACAAGTCTTCGTAAGAATCTTCTCTGGCAATGAATTTGACCAAGAGTTCATTGAGGTAAAAGCCACACAACAAAGCATCGCCGACCAATGGGGGTACACCGCCCAACCACTCTGCTTTGGTCATGGTGCGCAGTTCACTTTTACCGCTCCAAGACACTGCTAAAGGTTGAAAGCGTTGCAAGACTGGTCGTAAAACAGAATGTGGACGTTTAGCACCCTTGGCAATCAAAGCCATGCGCCCATACGAGCGCGTGAAGACATCAAGAATTAAGCTAGTTTCTTTGTACGGAATACTGTGCAGTACAAAGGCAGGCTCATCGTTGACGCGTGTCGACATGATCGTGGATTACTCTATGCCCTGCTCGCGCAGAATGACGCGATCATCTGCCCAACCGCTCTTGACCTTGACCCAAGTCTCTAAAAATACTTTGCCGTCAAATAGCTTTTCCATGTCTTGGCGAGCCTCAGTGGATATGCGCTTGAGTTTTGCCCCTTTTTCACCAATCACCATGGCCTTGTGGCTATCGCGGTCTACCAGAATAGTGGCAGCAATGCGGCGCATCGTACCATCCATCTTGAATTGGTCAATGATCACGGCGCTGGCGTATGGCAACTCATCGCCTGTGTGACGAAATACTTTTTCTCGCAAAATCTCGGCAGCTAAAAACTTTTCACTGCGATCGGTCAACATGTCTGGCTCGTAAATCGCTTCTTGCTCAGGCAAGTATGGCTCTAAGAATCCCAATAAGCGTTTCACATCATCCGTATTTTTGGCCGTCATGGGGATGATTTCTGAGAACTCAAACTTCTCACTCATCTCACGCATGAAAGTAAATAGCTTTTGATCGCGATCTTCTGGAGCATCAGCTCTAGAGGCAAACACATCCAATTTATTGGCTAATAAAACCACAGGAGTATCCTTAGGCAGTATTTCGAGCACTTGCTCGTCCGCCTTACTCCAGTAGCCCGACTCAACCACAAAAAGAATCACATCAACATCCGCCATGGTGGTTTTCACGGTGCGGTTCATGACTTTGTTCATGGCGTTGTTGTATTTTGTTTGGAATCCCGGTGTGTCGACCAAAATAAACTGTGCGGTCTCAGTGGTGTTAACGCCCAAAATACGATGGCGAGTTGTTTGAGCTTTGCGGGAAGTGATACTAACTTTTTGGCCCACCAATGCATTGAGCAAGGTTGACTTGCCCACGTTCGGACGTCCTACAAGTGCTACGGTTCCACATCGAAATGACATCGACTATTCCTTGAGTTATTACTTTACTCTGACTTCAACTTTAAATTCAGTTGATCATCATTAGGATCTTTAGCTGTGACTAAAGATGCTTTCTTTTTTGTAGCTTTGGTTTTTTTAGGCTTTCTGCCAGATTGAGAAACAATCTTTTGCGCAGCATCCAAAGATAACTTGGCTGCCGCTTGCTCAGCAGCTCTGCGTGATGCGCCCTTACCATTGAGCGTTACTTTTAAGCTAGGGATAGAGCACTCAACTTCAAACTGTTGGTTATGTGCCACACCCGTGGTTGCAAACACCGTATAAATTGGCAAAGGTAATTGATGGCCTTGAAGGTATTCTTGCAAGAGAGTCTTGTCATCTTTACCCAAAGTTCTTGGATCAACATGCTCCAGAATTTGCGAATACCATTTTCTCAATACTTTTTTAGAGGCCTCAAAACCAGAATCTAAAAAGATAGCCCCCACAATCGCTTCAAAGCTATCAGCCAGAATCGATGGTCGCTTAAAGCCACCACTCTTGAGTTCACCTTCACCCAAACGCAAACAATCAGACAGTTGTAATGCTTGAGCGATTTCATACAAAGCTTGTTGCTTGACCAAATTGGCGCGAACTCTGGATAAATCACCCTCATCCAAGTCGCTGTAACGCTCATAGAGCATTTCAGCAACGGTGCAGTTCAACACTGAGTCACCTAAAAACTCTAAACGTTCATTATTTTTTTTACTATGACTGCGATGAGTCAAGGCCTGCATCAATAAGTCAGGCTTTTGAAACGTATAACCCAAACGCTCTTGCAAGAGTTTGATATCAAGAGGTGCGCGAGGTGTCATATCGCTCTTAGCTACCTTGCTCACTCAAAACGCCCAATGCGTTTAAGGTCGCCCAAGTTCATCCAAACAAAGAAGGCCTTACCAACCAAATTATTTTCAGGCACAAATCCCCAAAAACGGGAATCTGCAGAATTATCACGGTTATCGCCCATCACAAAGTAATGCCCTTGTGGCACCGTGCAAGTCACACCCGTCATGGTGTAAATGCAGTTTTCGGCATAGGGAAAACGATCTTGTACAAAAATACCTGGAGGACGCTCAGGATGATTTAGAACACTGTAAGAATGACCGCCAAATTCTTTGGGGAAGGTCTCTTTGAAGAATTTGGCATATGTCATGCCTTCGGGATCTAAGTAATCTGGTTTTGTTTCAGATTGAAATTCTTGGCCGTTGATGGTCAAGCGCTTACCTTGATAAGAAATCACATCTCCGGGCAAACCAATCACGCGTTT
>CAMBJN010000078.1 GCA_945867755.1 Polynucleobacter meluiroseus | reverse complement strand
GTTCAGATGGTTTGAGAAAAAAGGCATTTAAGCTAATCAGCTTTAGATATAAAAGCCACTGCATGGATGAAGTTCTATGTGGTGGCTTTTTTCATTTTGATACTCACGCCATCTGAGTAAAACCGAGCTTCATCACCATCAATATTTTTATAAATGGCTTCCCATTTATTACTCTCTGAACTGATGACTTTGAGTAGGGTATATGCTGGGGTGGCTGGAAACAAAGGTTGATCGGTGTAATGGAAAACAAATCCATACATGTACTCAACGAAGAGATGTTTGGGTGCACTCTTTTGGCTCATAGAACCAACCCTTCTCAATGACTTATCCACAGAAAATGTTGATAAGTACTATTGAATTCATCTTAAACCTTATTGATTCAAGATACTAGGTTATTTGCCTAAAAATTAATCAAAACGGGCCAAAGAAAAAACCACCCCGAAGAGTGGTTTTGTGTTGATTTTCTGCTACTCAATCAAATCAATTGAATCTGTCACAACATCGAGTCAATAAATCAATTAGTTAGCACGGCTGCGGTATTCGCCAGTGCGTGTATCGATTTCAATCTTGTCGCCTTCGCCACAAAACAATGGAACTTGTAGCTCAAAGCCTGTAGCGATTTTGGCGTTCTTCAATACACGGCCTGAGCTTGTATCGCCTTTAACAGCAGGCTCTGTGTAAGTGATTTCACGAATCACAATGGTTGGCAATTCAACAGACAATGCTTTGCCTTCGTAAAAGACTACTTCAACTGACATGGCGTCTTCTAAGTAATTCAAAGCATCACCCATATTGTCTTTTTCAACTTCATACTGGTTGAATTCTGTGTCCATGAATGCATACATTGGATCTGCGAAGTAAGAGTATGTGCACTCTTTGCGCTCCAAGATCACAACTTCAAATTTGTCATCAGCTTTAAAAATGCCTTCGTTAGGTGCTTCAGTGATCAAGTTCTTGAACTTCATCTTCACCACTGCAGCATTACGACCTGAACGGCTGTATTCTGATTTCTGAATCACCAAAGGTTGGCCATTCAACATGACAACGTTACCTACGCGGAGTTCTTGAGCAATTTTCATCGCGATATTTCCTGAGATTTCACAAAGTCTAGAATTTTACCCTCTAAATGCCCAAGACCTATTAACTTCTGTCTCCAGGCCTCAGAATGACTAGTCCAGGCATTTAAATGAGGCCACCAATAGGAAGCAGGGCCCCATTTCATGGCCGACATACCAATGGCTCTGAATTCGGCGGGAACTCCTTCAAAATACCGCTCTAAAAAGGCATTTAATTTGACTTCATGGGCCAAATCCGACTGTGGGTAGATGTCCCAGATGAATGGCTTGCCTGCCCACTGGGCACGCACAAAAGAATCTTCCCCACGGACCAAATTAATGTCGCAAACTGACAGCAAATAATCGTAATCTTCTTGGGGAATGAAGGGTAGCTGAATTAATTTCACGGCCGACCCGACTGAAGACAGTGACCTTTGTGTATCGACAGACACATTTTGATCGGCACACAAAAACACATCCACCATTTCGCCATGAGCTAAAGCGGCTTGATTCACTGAATCTAACCAGCTATCCAGCGGCGCTTGTTTGTAATGAAAGACCGATACTTTTTTTGATCTTGATCTACATGACTCAAGCACCAAAGACAAAGACGGGGGAGCTGATTTAAATCCACTAGAAGTAACGCCACCAGAACTTACTTCATGCCAATCACCCAAAAGCACCCCACCTGTTTTAGGGGTGAAGCCCGGGAAATAAAAATACTTGTTCAGACCATTGTTTTGCGGAGAGGACATCAAATGCATGTCATCTGCCCAAGCCTCTGCCGTGAGGTACTCTAGATTGATCCAAATCGGCTGCTTGGCGGGAGCCTTCTTGGACGTTTTTTGAATCATGGCCTCAATGTATGGTTTGGGTAAATGACAGGCAAACGCCTCGATCACCACATCACCCACTGATGCCAAGATGGCTGGCGACTCTGCAGCAGACCATGGCAAGACCTCGATACCCAAACTGGCGCCATGACCCACGGCGTCGCCGTGAGCAATCACATTTAAAACATTTAAATCATCGCAAAATAAACGAATACGACTATCATCACATTCAACATTATTAACAGATGAGGACGATAGTCGTGACAAGGCCCTGGCCAAACGCCAGCAAACACCAGCATCACCATAGTTATCGACGATTTGACAAAAGATATCCCAACGCATGTCGAATGAGATCCCTGAATCCCTCTTAAATGATGTTAAAAAATTACCTGGTTTGCCAGGTGTGTACCGCTTTTTCGATGAAGCAGGACAAATCTTATACGTTGGTAAGGCCAAAGACTTAAAAAAACGTGTCAACAGTTATTTTCAGCGCAATTTATCGTCACCGCGCATTGAGCGCATGGTCACCCGCATTCGTTCTTTAGAAACCACGGTCACTCGCACAGAAACCGAGGCTTTGATTCTAGAAAACAACCTCATCAAAGAACTGTCGCCACCATTCAACATCTTATTCAGAGATGATAAGTCTTACCCGTATGTGATGCTCTCTGGTCATCAGTATCCACGTTTGGCCTACTACCGTGGGCGAGTGGATAAACGCCATCAGTATTACGGACCATTCCCCAACTCATGGGCGGTCAGAAACAGTATTCAGATTTTGCAAAAAGTATTTCAGATAAGAACCTGTGAAGACACTATTTTTAAAAACAGAAGCAGGCCTTGTTTATTGCATCAGATTCATCGTTGTAGCGCGCCTTGTGTGGGCAGAATCACGGAACAAAACTACGCACAAGACATTCACAAGGCAGTTCAATTCTTAGAAGGTGATCACGCCAGCGTCATGGCTGAGTTCGAGCAAGCCATGCAGTCCTACAGTGACAACATGCAATTTGAACAAGCTGCCATGATGCGTGACCGCATTGCTGATTTATCACAAGTGCTACAACAACAATCGATGGACACTGTTGCAGATGGTGAGGGTGATGTTGACATCTTGGCCATTGCGATGAAGGGTGGTTTGGCTTGTATTAATTTGGCCATGGTGCGAGGTGGTCGTCATTTGGGTGATCGAGCTTACTTTCCTAAGATGGGCCGCTTCAAAGAAGACGCCATGCCCAATAGTGATGAAGTGATGCAAGCATTTATCACCCAACACTATTTAAGTGACGATGCTGAATCACTCAAACTCATTCCGAAAGTCATGGTCATTCAAGACTTCAGTGACTCTCCAGAAAATGATGAGTTGCAAGAACTTTTAAATATCAAAGCCAATAAAAAGGTACAAATCCTCAAACAACCTCAAGGCCAACGCAAGCATTGGTTGATTATGGCGCAAAACAATGCTGAGTTGGCCTTGACCAAGCGCCTCACAGAAGCGGGTGGGCAAGAAGCCAGAACGCGATCATTGATTGAGGTGCTCAACCTTGATCTTGAAAACGCCGAAGATCTGCGCATTGAATGCTTTGATATCAGTCATACATCTGGTGAGGCCACGCAAGCCAGTTGTGTGGTTTATCACAAGCACGACATGCAAAGTGGCGAGTACCGCCGCTTCAACATCAACGACATCATTCCAGGTGATGATTACGCTGCCATGCGTCAAGTGCTTCACAGGCGTTATGCCAACTTTCAAGAGATCCCGCCCGAGAAACAGCCTCACATTGTTTTGGTGGATGGAGGTAAGGGGCAGGTCAACATGGCCAAGGAAGTCTTTGATGAATTAGGTTTGGACATCCACATGATTGTCGGTATTGCCAAAGGCGAGGGCAGGAAGGTTGGGTTAGAAACCCTCATCTTCGCTGATCAGCGTGAACCCATGACCCTTGGTTTAGAAAGTCCAGCACTTCTACTCACAGCTCAAATCAGGGACGAGGCTCATCGCTTTGCCATCACTGGCATGAGAGCCAAGAGACAGAAAACCAGAAACGTCTCGCGCCTAGAAGAAATCGAAGGCATAGGAGCCAAGAGACGTCAAAAACTCCTGGCTCGATTTGGTGGATTAAAGGGCGTGACCAGTGCCACCATTGAAGAGCTCCAGCAAGTGGAGGGCATTTCAAAAGCTTTGGCTGAGATCATTTACAAGCAATTGCATTGATATCTTAGCGATTTACAAAACTGCTTCAAGCCCTTTTCTTTCAAGTAAGTGAAGTAGTTTGAGGGATGAGCCACTCGGATGCTTCTCTCCAATTTCCCATTTCTGAACTGTTGACAAGCTCGTATTCAAAACTGCGGCAAGTACAGATTGACTCAAATGCACTTGACTTCGAAGTTTTCGAATCTTTTTACTGTCATAGTCAGGTATTGGCTGAAGGCACAGTAAATTGTACTTATGCATTTTTCTTTTATCTATAAAGCCTAATTCATGTAAGTCATTTGCTGTTTCATGAACGGCGGCCAAGATGTCTGATTTAGCCTTCACTTTACGGACCATGGCAAATCTCCTCTAATTTTCCAGCTGAAATAGCTTCTTCAATTTGGACTTGGGTTCTCGCCAATAAATCTTTAGCAAGATCTTGAAGCCCTTCTAACTCATTATCAGCGATATTAGATTTATCATTTTTTTCAAATCCGTACATGAAAAACCATTTACTTCCTTGGTTGGTTGCAATCAAGGTCCTAGCGCTTGATCGCCTACCTTTGTTGCCTATACCAACTCTTTTTTTAAAGACATGACCGCCTAAATTTGCATCAAACAAACCCTGTGCCATCTCAATAACCGCTGCGCACAATGACTGATCGGTTAGCTCGGTTTTTCTCATCCATCTACTAAAGTAGCGTGTTTTAAGTACTCGTCTCATTTCATTACTATATCACTAAGTGATATAGTAATGTGCAACAGTTTTTTATGAGGTCGACTAATTCTTATCCAATATGCCTTCAAAGCATCTCAGGGCTAAGAAATTCCTTTATCCTTGCGTCATGCCCTTTAATTTACCAATCTTCCTCACCTGGTTACGCGTTGCGACCATTCCTTTGGTGGTTGGTATTTTTTACTTGCCTGAATCTTGGTTGAGTATTGATGAGAAAAATCTTTGGGCAACTATTTTCTTTGTTGGTGCAGCTATCACTGATTGGTTGGATGGCTACTTGGCTCGCAAATGGGGTCAGGTATCTGCTTTCGGGGCATTCTTAGACCCAGTCGCTGACAAACTCATGGTGGCAGCAGCATTATTGGTTCTACTGAACTTTGATCGTGTAGAAGTTTGGGTTGCCCTGGTCATCATTGGTCGTGAGATCACAATCTCAGCTCTAAGAGAGTGGATGGCACAAATTGGCGCATCGAGAAGTGTGGCTGTGCACTTTGTGGGTAAGCTCAAAACAGCTTCTCAACTCATAGCGATTCCGTTCCTGCTGTTTAACGACGTTTTATTCAATCTTTTCCATACCAAAACCATTGGTAAGCCTCTCATTTGGATTGCGGCAGCACTCACGGTTTGGTCGATGTTCTATTACCTCCAAAAAGCCTGGCCGATGATCAAGGCCAAAGCGGACCTCTGATCCTTGATTCATTAAAAGTCAGTAAAAACAAAGACTTTGATCATCATCAGCGTCACATACTAAGGCGTCGAAAAAGCCCATTTATTTGACATAGGCAAGAATTATGGTAAAGTGACGGTCTTGTTGTTATGCGGGATTAGCTCAGTTGGTAGAGCGATACCTTGCCAAGGTATAGGTCGAGAGTTCGAGCCTCTTATCCCGCTCCAAATTACGAGGGAAGCTTAACCAGCTTCCCTTTTTAATTTAACAATTTCATCCGGCGGGATGGCAGAGTGGTTATGCAGCGGCCTGCAAAGCCGTGTACCCCAGTTCGATTCTGGGTTCCGCCTCCAGTTCACATATAGCTTGATAGATAACCACGGTGTCGATTGTGCTTGACTGGGTAAATCACAACCAAATCATTGTTACCGAATACAGTGGGGCTGATCTACGCTGGCGGACTCTGGCAGACCGTGAGCGACTTGGGTGATTTGTCGGGAAAACCAACTTTAACTAACGGTGTTCTTTTAAGCCTCAGACTGTTCATTTGCTGTTTTAGGTTTTTCTATAAATATTATTTTCAATCACATCATCTAAATTTTAGGCCGCTGCGTTAAGGTGCCTTACTGTTCAATCCGATCCCAAATCGGAAACGGGTCACCTGCCTTAACCCAGTGGGACTCAGGTAGTTCTTTTTCTGCGGCGGTAAGCTGACAGGCTGCAAGCATTGCCTCGATTGCAGGGCGATCTAGGTGCTGACCAATAAATACAATCTCGTTAACGCGATCACCATAGGGCTCTTGCCAGTTTTCTAAAATCAGGGCATGTTCAGGGTCATTTTTTTCTGGCCAACGTGCGCGCTCGGTTGCGGCCCACCAATAGCCAACGGGTTCTAAGTTAGCAATATTGCCAGCCCGCGAATACGAGATAGCCCATTCAGGGCGACTGGCAAGCCAAACATAGCCTTTGGCGCGCAGAACACCCGACAAAGACAAATCTAAAAATGCGGCAAATCGACCTGTATGCAGAGGTTCACGAGAGGTGTAAATGAAACTTTGTATTCCATACTCTTCGGTTTCTGGGATATGGTGCCCCTCTAGTTCGCGCACCCAGCCAGGCATAGCGCTGGCCTTCTCAAAATCAAATAACTCGGTACCTAAAATCGATTTCAGCGGAACGTCACCCTGGGTTGCATAGATTACATTCGCGCTGGGGTTGAGGGATTTCACCACAGCCCTTACTTTTTCCAGTTGCTGCTCATCTATCAAATCAATTTTGCTGATGACGATCACATTTGCAAATTCAATTTGCTCCGTTAAGAGGCTAGCCA
>CAMBJN010000077.1 GCA_945867755.1 Polynucleobacter meluiroseus | reverse complement strand
ACCAAAAGCACCCGATGCAATCGGATCAATGCCAAACCAACGCTCTCCAAACACGCCTGTTAGGCGCGAGACGAAGGGGTAGTTCAAGACAATATAAGTGCCGCTCACAAAGAAACCAGTGAGCATGCCTGCTACGGCCCCCCATTGATTAATTCGTTTTGAGAATACCGCCAAAATCAAGACGGCAAAGAAGCTTGATGCTGCCAAAGAGAAGGCGGAGCCCACCAAAAATAAAATATCCCCGGGTCGCAGTGAGGTCACATAAGCTGCAAATAATGCCACTCCCAATAAAACGATTTTTGCGATCGTGACGCGTCGCTGATGTGAAGCGCTTTTATTGATCAAGTGATAGTAAACATCGTGTGAAATGGCATTGGCAATTGTCAGCAACAATCCATCTGCTGTAGATAATGCCGCAGCCAAAGCCCCCGCTGCAACTAAACCAGAAATCACATAGGGCAAGCCAGTGATTTCTGGGGCTGCCAAGATGATCATATCTGGTGAAATTGAAAGCTCAGCCCATTGAACAAAGCCGTCACCATTGACATCAATGATTGATAAAACAGGTGGATCTAATTTTCGCCAACTCAATATCCAATTAGGTAAGTCCGCATAAGAAATCCCCACCAAATTTTTAAATAGCTCCAACTTCACCATCGCCGCCAAAGCTGGAACACTGAGGTAGAAGATAACAACAAATAGTAAAGTCCAAAATACCGAGTAACGCGTGGCAGATACGCTGGTGGTGGTGTAGTAACGTGTCAAGATGTGAGGCAAGCTGGCTGTACCAAACATCAAACAAAAAATAAGAAGAATGAAGTTAAGCTTATCCAAGCTGGAATCACCCACCCCCTTAACGGATCCGGGGTCCATTGATGGGACAGCTGTTTGACTTTTTAGTTGAGCTTCTTTTTTCTGAGTCTGCCAAAGTTCATAGGCGTTGGATGGGCTCTTCGGGTAGTCAATCAGCCTCTTTTCAATGGCCTTCAATTCCTTGAGGGGAATTTGACTGGAGCGCGCCTCCTTAAGACTTCTCTCAGCTTCTTTTTTTCCTTGGAAATAAGAATCAGGCAATTCTTTTATTTTTTTCTCTAAAAGTATTGTCTGCTTTAGGTAGTAATCGCGAACTTTATTTTCTTCAGCGGTGACCTCAAAATCTTTTTCATGAAATTCAATTTCTTGTAAGACCTTGCCATAAGTGACTTGCGGAAAAATAGAATTGTGCTTTTTATAAGAAATCATGCTCAAGGGTAAGAGCAAGGCAATCATAAAAATGATGTACTGGGCTACCTGAGTCCAGGTCACTGCGCGCATCCCACCCAAAAAAGAACAGACCAAGATGCCAGCCAAACCAAAGAAGACGCCTACCCCAAACTCAACGCCAATGAAGCGGTTCACAATCAAACCCACGCCTTGAATTTGGGCCACCAAATAAACGAACGAACAAATGATGGTGGCACTGACCGCCACAACCCTGACCGTTTTACTGCCGCCCTCTTTGCCTTGACTGTAGCGGATGGCGAGAAAATCTGGGATGGTGTAGGAGCCAAATTTACGAATGTATGGAGCGATGAGCATTGCCACCAAACAAAAACCGCCCGTCCAACCAACAATGAATGCCAGACCCTTATAGCCCGAACTAAATAGAATGCCCACCAAACCAATGAAGGTTGCCGCACTCATCCAGTCAGCGGCTGTTGCCATACCATTAAAAATAGCTGGGATCTTGCGCCCCGCCACGTAGTAATCACTGATATCAGAGGTGCGGGAAATCAGTCCAATGCTGGCATAAATCGCAATTGTTACAAATAAGAAAACATAGCCAAGCCAGAGACCTGAGCCACTGGCCTCTTCAAGCAAACCTAAAAAGAAAACGAAAAGCAAAAAACCCGCTGTGAACAGCAGGTAGTAAAAACCTATCTTTTTTGATTCAGACCGAATCTCCATAAGCAGATTATGACTCAGACCTAATAAAATAGGCCGGCACTGTTAAGTAACCGGCCTTAATGACCACAAGATGATGCTAGTCAAGGAAACTTAAATCGCGTGCTTGAGTTGTTCCAAGATGGCTGGATTTTCAAGTGTTGATGTGTCTTGAGTGATTTCTTCACCTTTTGCTAAAACACGCAACAAACGACGCATGATCTTGCCTGAACGTGTCTTAGGTAAGTTATCGCCAAAACGAATTTCTTTTGGTTTAGCAATTGGGCCAATCTCTTTACCCACCCAGTTACGCAAGTCTGTTGCAATCTTCTTCGCTTCATCGCCTGTTGGACGCTTACCTTTTAGCACCACAAAAGCCACGATCGCTTCGCCCGTCATATCGTCCGGACGACCAACCACCGCAGATTCAGCAACCAATGGATTAGCAACCAATGCTGACTCAATCTCCATGGTGCCCATGCGGTGACCTGAAACGTTCAAAACGTCATCAATACGGCCAGTGATGGTGAAGTAAGCAGTTTTTTTATTACGAATCGCACCGTCACCCGCCAAATACAAAGTACCGCCCAACTCTTCTGGGAAGTAACTCTTCTTAAAGCGCTCTGGGTCACCCCAAATATTACGAATCATTGAAGGCCATGGGCGCTTCACAACCAAGATACCGCCTTGGCCGTTTGGCATATCACCGCCCACTTCATCAACGATCGCCGCCATGATGCCAGGCAATGGCAATGTGCATGAACCTGGGACCAACGGTGTTGCGCCTGGTAATGGCGTGATCATGTGGCCACCTGTTTCTGTTTGCCAGAATGTATCGACAATCGGACACTTCTCGCCACCAATATTCTTGTGGTACCACATCCATGCCTCAGGATTGATTGGCTCACCCACAGAACCCAAGAGACGCAAACTCTTCAAGTTGTACTTCTTCGGATGAACCGCAGGATCTGTATCAGAAGCTTTGATCAATGAACGAATCGCTGTTGGTGCTGTGTAGAAAATAGATACCTTGTGACGCTGAATCGTTTCCCAGAAGCGGCCAGCGTTCGGATAAGTCGGAACGCCTTCGAAAACGATCTGTGTGCCACCGCATGCCAAAGGACCATAAGCAACATAGCTATGTCCTGTGATCCAACCAATGTCAGCCGTACACCAGAACACATCGCTATCACGCAAGTCGAAGGTCCACTTCATCGTCAACATCGCCCACAACAAATAACCGCCTGTTGCGTGCTGAACGCCTTTTGGTTTACCTGTTGAACCTGATGTGTAAAGAACAAACAAAGGATGCTCTGCGCTCACCCACTCTGGCTCACATACTTTAGCTTGGCCAGCAGATACGTCATGCATCCACTTATCACGACCTGCCTTCATTGGTACATCGCCACCAGTGCGCTTATAAACAATCACGTTCTTGAGCTTCTCGCAACCGCCCAAATCCAAAGCTTCATCAGCGATGGTCTTCAATGGCAATGCTTTGCCACCGCGCAATTGTTGGTCAGCAGTGATCAAAGCCACGGCGCCCACGTCCACGATACGCTCTTGCAATGATTTGGCTGAGAATCCGCCGAACACCACTGAGTGTGTCGCACCGATACGAGCACACGCTTGCATCGCCACAACACCTTCGATTGACATCGACATATAAATAACAACTCGGTCACCTTTTTTGATGCCCAGTTTTTTCAAGCCGTTAGCAAATGTTGCTACGCGGTCATGTAATTCTTGATAAGTTACTTTTGAAACTTCACCGCCGTCGGCTTCAAAAATGATGGCAGTTTTTTTAGCCATGCCATTTTTGATGTTGCGATCGATACAGTTATATGAAGCATTCGTTAAACCATCTTCAAACCATTTATAAAATGGCGCCTTAGATTCATCTAAGACTTTGGTGAATGGCTTCTTCCAAAATAAGTTTTCTTTTGCAAGGCGCGCCCAAGTGCCATTGAAATCCTTATCAAAAGCTTTGCACATCGCCTTGTACTGATCCATGCTTGTGATGGCTGCTTGTTTAGCAAATTCTTTTGGTGGATTAAACACGCGATTTTCTACCAACAACTGTTCCATACCAGACATAATTTCTCCTACTTTCCAGGCAGCATTTTTGACAAAATACGAGATTAGGCTCATGGACTGACAATTGACTGACAACTTCAATAAAGTTCAGCCATCATCAGGGTTAGCCCTAAGGGCTACAGGTCTATCAGCCTTATTTTCTCGAACACTTAAGATAAACATATAAACGATATCTGTAAAGGGTCACTTTCCCTAGGTAAAATGGAAGTCTTTCAAATCTTTATAAAAAAATTATGAGTGCAATTCGCCAAGACGACTTTATTCAGAGCATTGCTGATGGTTTTCAGTACATTTCTTATTACCACCCTTTAGATTACATCACCGCCCTCGGTAAAGCCTATGAACGCGAGGAAAGTCCGGCCGCCAAGGATGCAATTGCCCAAATTTTGACCAATAGCCGCATGTGCGCTGAAGGCAAGCGCCCTATGTGTCAGGACACTGGTATTGCGGTGGTGTTTTTAAAGGTGGGCATGAATGTGAAATGGGACGCCAAAATGAGCGTCACCGACATGGTCAATGAGGGTGTGCGTCGCGCATACAACCATCCAGACAACAAATTACGCGCCTCTGTTTTATTAGATCCAGCTGGTAAGCGCACCAACTCAAAAGACAACACTCCTGCTGTGATTCATTATGAAATCGTTGAAGGCGATGGGCTTGAAGTGATTTGTGCAGCCAAAGGTGGTGGCTCGGAAAACAAGAGCAAGATGGTCATGTTGAACCCTTCTGACTCAATCGTTGATTGGGTGGTTAAAACTATACCGACCATGGGTGCTGGCTGGTGTCCTCCTGGCATTTTGGGTATTGGCGTTGGCGGTACGCCAGAAAAAGCCATGCTCTTAGCCAAAGAGTCTTTGATGGCTCCAGTGGATATTCATGAGCTGATTGCTCGCGGCCCAAAAACACGCATTGAAGAGTTACGTTTAGAAATCATGGACAAGGTCAATGCTCTTGGCATTGGCGCACAAGGCTTGGGTGGTTTAACAACCGTGCTGGATGTGAAGATCATGGATTACCCAACCCATGCCGCCTCATTGCCAGTCGCCATGATTCCTAACTGCGCAGCCACACGTCACGTACATTTCCATTTGCATGGTGATGGCCCAGCCGTTTTAACGCCTCCATCAATTTCGGAATGGCCTGATGTTGCTTGGACACCGAACACAGAAAAATCAACCCGCGTGAATCTAGACACACTCACACCTGAAGAAGTGGCGAGCTGGAAGCCAGGTCAAACTTTATTGTTAAACGGCAAGATGCTGACTGGTCGCGACGCTGCCCATAAGCGCATTGCCGACATGCTGGCCAAGGGTGAAAAATTACCGGTCGACTTTAAGAATCGCGTGATCTATTACGTGGGACCAGTCGATCCGATGCGCAATGAAGTGGTGGGTCCTGCAGGTCCGACAACGGCCACACGCATGGACAAGTTCACCGAGATGATGTTGGCCCAAACTGGCTTGATCTCCATGGTGGGTAAAGCTGAGCGCGGCCCCGTAGCGATTGAGGCGATCAAGAAACATAAATCTGCTTATTTAATGGCAGTCGGTGGCGCTGCTTACTTGGTATCAAAAGCAATCAAGGAATCGAAAGTGGTTGGCTTTGCTGATTTAGGCATGGAAGCCATTTACGAATTCACGATCCAAGACATGCCCGTGACAGTGGCGGTTGATTCATCCGGCACCTCTGTGCACAACACAGGTCCTAAAGAGTGGCAAGCCAAGATTGGAAAAATTCCAGTCTCTCAAGCTTGATTCAACTCATCTAGGTTAGCGAGCTTGGCAACGATCGGGGTTTTTGATTCAGGTATTGGCGGTCTTACCGTCCTGAATGAAGCCCTGCGTCAAGCGCCCTCGCATCATTATGTTTACTTGGCTGATTCAGCCAATGCACCCTACGGTGAAAAATCGAGTGATTGGGTTGCAGCTAGAAGCTTGGACTTATGTCACTGGTTGGTGCGTGAGGGTTGCCAGGCACTCATCATCGCTTGCAATACAGCAACGGCTGAGGCCATTGCAAACATCAGACATGAAATGCCTGCGATCCCGATCATCGGCATTGAGCCAGGCATTAAGCCAGCAGTTCATAAAAGTCAAAATCACAAGATTGGTGTTCTCGCGACTCAAAATACTTTGAAAAGTGACAAATTCAAAGCGCTTTTAGAAGGTCTTGATCATGATTGCGAATTGATCACTCAAGCAGGCTCAGGGCTGGTACCGTTGATTGAATCAGGCGCTTTGAATACGCCTGAAACCGAAGCCTTGTTGCGCGAACACTTAGGGCCTATGCAAGCGGCTCAAATAGATACCTTGGTATTGGGTTGCACCCACTATCCTTTTTTAGCCCCCTTGATTAAAAAAATCATTGGCCCTGACGTTGAAATCATTGATACGAGTGAAGCTGTTGTTAAACAACTTTGTCGCAAATTAGAAGAGCATCATTTACTGCAATCAGCCCCACCAAGAATCATTCATTTGTATTCAACTTTAGATGCTGAAGCATTATTGGCTCACGCCAAACAATTAATCCCTGCGGCCTTTGAACAACACAGCGTTCAAACGTCCACTGTTTTTATTTCTTAACGCTCACTTCATAAATCATGATGCAGAACCTAAGAACTTGGATCCTTGCAAATAAGATTGCTGCATTTGTATTGTTGATGCATTTCTTGCTGATTGTTGGATTTCAGTCGGGGATGGATCGGACCAAGTCTGCATCCAATATGGGCGACACCATTATTGCTAATTTATTGGATTCAAATCCCCAAAAAGAAAAATCAACGGTGGCACGACCAACCCCAGCCAAACCAGTTGAAAAAAAGA
>CAMBJN010000076.1 GCA_945867755.1 Polynucleobacter meluiroseus | reverse complement strand
CATGGCCTTTGCCAGCAATCAAAACCACATCTTCTGGTTTGGCTTGTTTGATTATTTGCAAGATGGCCGTGGCGCGATCAGCATTGACCTGTGCTTTTTCTGGCACCTCAAAACCACATAAAATATCCGCCATGATTTTTTCAGGCACTTCGCTACGAGGATTGTCGCTCGTCACCATCACATGATCAGCAATACTTTCTGCAATTCGACCCATGATTGGTCGCTTAAGAGCATCGCGATCACCACCGCAACCAAATACACACCACAACTGACCAGATCTTTGTTTTGTAACCTCTTGCAATGTCTTAAGCACTTGCTCCAAGGCATCGGGTGTATGAGCAAAATCAATCACTGCCATGGGTTGCTGAGCAGTAGACCGAGGCACCAATTCCATGCGTCCTTGAACTGCTTCCAACTGCTCGATAGAATTTTTAGCACTCTTGATTGTTTTTTCACCAGCTAATAAACAAGCAAACACAGCCAAAGCGTTGCTAACATTAAAAGCGCCAACGATCCGAGATTGAATCAAACCAGCATCCTCATCATCAATGATGAGCTGAAATTTCATGCCTTGATCATTCATCTGAAGATCAGTGGCAAGAACTTTTCTGATGGATTGCTTTGCAAAGCACGGTAAAGACAATAAATTTTCTAACTGAGTTGCATAGGCCCACATAGTGATATTTGTATCGCCCATTTTTTTCGCCAAATACTGCAAGCACTCCTGACCAAACCAATCATCGGCATTCACAACGACATGCCTAACTCCTGGTAAATCTAATATTTTCTTTTTGGCAGCTGCATACTCTTTCATATCACCGTGGTAATCCAGGTGATCCTGACTCAAATTGGTGATCACAACGGTATCAAAGTTGATGCCATTCACACGACCTTGATCCAAAGCGTGTGAAGATACTTCTACGGCAACACTGCTCGCACCATTTTTTTGAATTTCTTTTAGCAAGGCCTGCAAACGGGCGGCATCAGGTGTTGTAAAGCCAGTCATGGTTAAATCATTCACCATCCCTGCGCCCAATGTGCCAATCACACCAGATGGTTGATCGACGTTGTGTAATGCTTGTGACAACCATTGACTGACAGTTGTTTTTCCATTTGTGCCAGTAATACCAACCACCCTCATCAATCGACTAGGATGGCCGTACCAATTCGCTGCAATTTTTCCAACTTGTTCAGCTAAATCATTCACAGCGACACAGCGACTATCTTTGCAAACCGTTTCTAATTCTTCCGTAAGACCGCTTGGTTCATACAAAACCAATGCAGCGCCCAAACTCAATGCTTTAGCAATGTGAACCCGCTTATCTGTTAACTGCCTGCTATTACCCACTGGATAAGCCAGCATCACATCTCCGGCTTTTAATGCTCTTGTATCTGATGTCATATGAGCATCAGGCTTTACATGCGCAATGAGCAATGATTCAAGAGGGATGGAGTTGATTGGTAACATGGCGTTCATCTGCTCAACGACACCTTTTGCGTTGAACCATTTGGTCCAAGCTGTAATTCTCTATCGACCATTTGCTTGACTGCTGCATCTGGCAAAACATTCATGGTGCGCAAAGTACCTGCAACAATATTTGCAAATGCAGGAGCGGCCACAACCCCGCCGTAATAACCACCAGTGCTTGGCTCATCGACCATCACTGCCACCACAATTCTTGGAGCACTCATTGGGGCCATGCCCACAAAAAAGCCGCGGTATTTATTGGTTGCGTAAGCTTTACCTTCAACCTTATGGGCTGTACCAGTTTTACCGCCCACACGATAACCCATGGTTTGAGCACTGGTTGCAGTACCGCCCGTCTGCGTCACAAGCTCTAACATCTCTCTCATTTGTATTGCAGTCTTAGCAGAGATGACTTGAGTGCCTTTGGGAATATTGTTTGTCTTATAAATGGTGGCTGGCACAAGATCACCATCTCGCGCAAAAATACTGTAAGCGCGAGCCATTTGGAATAAAGAAGCAGATAAGCCGTAGCCGTAGGACATGGTGGCTTGCTCAATCGGCACCCAATTTTTATACGGCCTTAATCTTCCAGCGACCGCACCGGGGAAACCTAGATTAGGTGCTTGACCTAAGCCAATCGCTTGAAACATTTCCCACATTTCTTGTGGCTGCAATTGCATGGCCATTTTGACAGTACCAATATTGCTCGACTTCTGCACAATTTCTGAGACCGTCAAAACCTGATATTGGTGCGTATCTGTGATGGCTTTTTTACCAACCACCATTGACTTACCTATTGACATGGAGGTGTTTGGTTGTACCAAACCTTTTTCTAGAGCCAAAGAAATAGCAAAGGGCTTGATGGTTGAGCCAGGTTCAAATGTATCTGTCAGTACCCGATTTCTTAATTGCTCACCACTTAAATTACTTCTTGAATTTGGGTTATAGGTTGGCCAGTTAGCCAAGGCTAAAACTTCACCAGTTTGGACATCCAATACCACGGCACTCGCTGCTTTAGCGCGATGCTTTTCTACAATGGCCTTTAATTCATTAAAAGCTAAAAACTGCACTTTACTGTCAATCGATAGTTGCAAGTCAGCGCCATCTTTGGGTGGGTTAATGATTCCCAAACCTTCGACGTAACGCCCGAGTCGATCTTGAATCACCCGACGACGGCCAGGCTGACCGGCCAACTCTTTTTCTTTTGCCAGCTCCATGCCTTCTTGGCCACGATCTTCAACATTGGTGAAACCAACGATGTGAGCCATGGCCTCGCCCTCTGGATACAAGCGCTTGTATTCATTGTTTTGTGCAATACCAGGAATGCCTAATTCTTTAATTTGCTTGGCAACCTCTAAATCAACTTGGCGTTTTAGGAAAACTTGATTTTTTTCAGAAGCAAATTTTTTACGTAATTCTGATTCGCTGACCTCTAATAACTTGGCCAGTTGTGACACTTTTTCTTTTGATAAATCTTCAGGAACAACATCAGGAAATGCAATGATGGCTTTTGCCAACAAGCTTGTGGCCAAAACTTCACCATGACGATCCAAAATTTTTCCGCGGCTTGCCGGCATTTCAATAGAACGCAAGGTTGCTTTATTACCTTTTTCTTCATAAAAGGAATTACCAAAACCCTGCACCCATACAGCACGCACTACCAATGCGATAAAGCCAATGAAGATTAAAAACAGAATCAATCTTGAGCGCCACATCGGCAGGCGTAAGACCAAGTTGGGTGTCGAAGAAAAAGATATTTGTGACATTAATCAATCACCACATATTGCGTTCGACTGGGATTGATCGCTTGCATCTTCAATTGCTTGCGAGCGATGTCCGTGATCCGCGATGACTTGGATAAATTTCTTTGCTCATACTCTAGACGAAGCCATTCTTGATTCAAACGTCGTTCTTCAGTTTGAGCTCTTTCGAGTGCCACATACAAGGACCTGGTTTTTTGTTGAGCCGCCACCAAAGACAGAGAGCACAACATCAATATGATCAAAAGAATGATGGTGGATCGATTCATGAACTCGCCCCCATTGAAGTACTTTTAATTTTGCGCATCACTCTCAAAATTGCTGAGCGTGCTCGTGGATTTTCATGAACCTCTTGCTGACTTGGTTTGATGCGCCCCAATAATTCTGCCAACGGTTTTGGCATTTGGTTTTCAGTCAAGGGCAAACCTCTTGGCACCGATACCTTGGATAAACCTTGCATGAACTGCTTCACGATTCGATCTTCCAAAGAATGGAAGCTGATCACGGCTAATAGACCGCCTGGCTTGAGACATTGAAATGCTGCGCTCAACCCACTCTCCAAGTCGGCGAGTTCTTGGTTGATATAAATCCGTATAGCTTGAAAGGTGCGCGTGGCCGGATCTTGGCCCGCTTCGCGGGTGCGGACGACACCAGCCACGAGCGACGCGAGTTCTCCGGTCCTAGTGAGGGAATCGCCTTGCTCTCTGCGAGCAATAATCGCCTTTGCAATCTGTAAAGCAAACCGTTCTTCCCCATACTCTTTAATGACCCTCGCTATGTCTTTTTGTTCTGCCACTGCCAACCATTCGGCCGCACTCTGTCCACGAGTGGTGTCCATGCGCATGTCCAAGGGACCGTCGCCTCGAAATGAAAAGCCACGACTCGGATCGTCGATTTGCGGTGAACTGATTCCTAGATCCAAAAGCACGCCATCGATTGAATTGATCGGAACTTCCTCTGCCATCGAGGCAAAGCTCTCGTGAATTATTTGAAAGCGCGGATCTTGAATCGTTTTTGCTTCTGCGATTGCTTGAAGATCTTTGTCGAATGCAATCAGCTTTGATTGTGAATTTAAATGCTTGAGTATTTCTCGGCTGTGACCACCGCGTCCAAATGTGCCATCGATGATGGTGATTGATTGTTGCTCCGAAGAAGTCATCTCTCCCAATACCGAGTTGACTGCCTCGGCCAGCAATACTGGGCGATGGGTTAATGTCATGGTCGGCCAACATCAGAAGGTGAATTGTTTGAGAGCATCTGGCATGCCTTGTGCAATTGCAACTTGCTCTTTTTGTGCATATGTTGCGGCATCCCATAATTCAAAGTGACTGCCCATTCCCAATAGCATCACATCGCGCTCAATACTTGCGGCAGCTCTTAATTCTGGGGTTACCAAAATTCGACCAGATCCATCCATCTCTACGTCAGAGGCATTACCTAAAAAGATTCGACGCCACCAATGTGCGTCCATTGGCAATTGTGCGATGCGCCCTCTAAATGCTTCCCACTCAGAACGTGGAAAAAGTAATAAGCAACCATCGGGGTGTTTTGTGAGCGTGACTCTGCCTTCACCTTGTAATTGCAAGGCGTCACGATGCCTTGCAGGAATCGACATGCGACCCTTGGCATCGAGAGTTAATGCAGAAGCACCTTGAAACACGTATATTTCCCCACTTTTTCACACTTTTCCCCACTTTAGAGGATGCGTAATTCATGGTCAAGTGTTTTGGGTACTTTTTTTGTAATTTCTTTATTTAGAACAAGCACTTAGATGCGCATGTTGATACTGTTTTAAGAGTAAAAATTCAATAAAAACATGGGGCTGGAAAATACTCTTAAGAAGTTAGCTTAGGGTTAGACGCGATAAGCTGTGACGGTCATGACTTTGGCCATGGTTTTCATGATCTTTTGAATTGCACTTGGTAATTCAACACCCCCCTCTTGAATCGCCATTTGTCCGTGAGCAATTTCATCAGCACGCATTTGCGCAACAATTGCACGCGAGCGATGATCATTGCTTGGTAATTCTTTTAAGTGATCATCCAGATGATGCTCCACTTGTTTTTCTGTTTCAGCAACGAAACCTAAACTAATTTTATCGCCAGCCAAACCGGCGATTGAACCAAGCAAAAATGATCCTGCGTACCAAACAGGGTTGAGCAAACTTGGACGAGAATCTAATTCTTCTAATCGCCTCTCGCACCAAGCCAGATGGTCTTCTTCTTCAATTGCTGCATGCTCTAACTTATCTTTTAAATCATCGCTTTTTGCATGTAACTTTTGCGATTGATACAGAGCCTGCGCACAAACTTCTCCAACATGATTCACGCGCATCAAACCCGCGGCATGTTTTTTTTCTTCAGCTGTTAACTCGCATCCATCACTCGTTGAGGAATTTGGAACAGGTCGTCTCATTGGAGTAGCGCCAACGATTGAACGCAAAGCGCGATCAAATTCGATGATGAAACCATCAATTGGATGTTGGGATGATTTTGTAAATTGACTCATACGAATATCTTAAACGCTCAGACGATTATTGGTTTTGACACATATCAGGAGTTTTGTTGTTTTATTACAACATTTACCACTTAATTAATCTTATTTTTATTAGTTAACTTGGTTTATTGATGAATTTATTATTATTTTTGTAACATGTTTTTATGTATAACCTGTAGAAAAATACGTCTTTTGTTGTTTTTTACATCGCTACTTTTACGGAGAAACAACGAAGAAATCTCTCTTCAGCGTAGCGGTGGCATCTTTTATGTCTGAGTTGATTGCCAACGGCAATCGTCAAAAAGTCAGCTTGATGTGACCGCTGAATTAAGAAACAAGTTTTAATCCAGCCAATAGACTAAGCCTGGTTTAAACAAGCACTTCAGCTTTACAAGCTGTTTTAGTTTTTAAACCTAACTCAGCTAACAGTTCACGATCGGCGTCTGCTTCTGGATTGTTAGTTGTGAGCAATTTGTCACCGTAAAAAATTGAATTAGCCCCCGCCATGAAACACATTGCCTGAACTGGTCGACCTAACTCTTGACGACCTGCAGATAAACGCACTCTTGCGGTCGGCATGGTGATACGTGCAATGGCAATGGTTCTAACAAACTCTAAAGGATCAACACCTTTTTGATTCTCCAATGGCGTGCCAGGAACTGGTACCAAATGATTAATAGGCACTGATTCAGGATATGGATTTAAATTCGCTAGCTTAGCAATCAATCCAGCACGTTGACGACGGGTTTCACCCATGCCAATGATGCCGCCACAACAAACAGACATGCCTGCACTGCGCACACTTTGTAAAGTATCCAAACGATCTTGGTATTGACGCGTGTTGATCACAGAACCGTAAAAATCTTCGCTTGTATCAAGATTATGGTTGTAATAATCAAGTCCAGCATCGCCCAAAGCTTTTGCTTGTTCAGGGGCCAACATGCCCAGTGTGGCGCAAGTTTCTAAACCAAGATCCTTAACACCCTTGATCATGGCAACCACTTTTTCGATGTCGCGATCTTTTGGTTCGCGCCAAGCAGCGCCCATACAAAAACGATTAGATCCTGCTTCCTTGGCAGCTTTGGCTGCGGCCAAAACTTCTTCAACATCCATCAATTTGGTGGCTTTGACATCGGT
>CAMBJN010000075.1 GCA_945867755.1 Polynucleobacter meluiroseus | reverse complement strand
GATCATGGGCATGCACCACGATCAAGATATGCGCAACATGGGTGGTTTGTGGAAGTACATGCCAATCACTTGGTTCACATCTTTGTTGGGTTCTTTGGCTTTGATCGGCACGCCACTTTTCTCAGGCTTCTATTCAAAAGATTCAATCATTGAAGCGGTTGCTAAGAGCACCATCACTGGTTCTGACTTTGCTT
This sequence comes from Polynucleobacter meluiroseus, assembly GCA_945867755.1. Lineage (GTDB taxonomy): Bacteria > Pseudomonadota > Gammaproteobacteria > Burkholderiales > Burkholderiaceae > Polynucleobacter > Polynucleobacter meluiroseus_D. The sequence goes on along the minus strand of CAMBJN010000075.1, from coordinate 6,828 downwards.
TCTTTGCAGTGATGGCAGGTGTGTTCATCACAGCCTTCTATTCATTCAGAATGTATTTCTTGGTATTCCACGGCAAAGAGCGTTTTGGTCAAGCGCATCACGACCACGGACATGATGCCCATGACGCCAAAGACGATCACAGCGATAACCATTTCGATAATCATCATCATGGTTTGGCCCCAGGTCAAAAACCACATGAATCTCCATGGGTGGTGACATTGCCATTGGTTCTATTAGCGATTCCATCAGTGATCGTGGGTTACTTCACGATCGGTCCAATGTTATTTGGTGACTTCTTCGGTAATGCTATTTTTGTTGACGCGACCAAGCACGTGGCCATGAAAGAATTAGCGGCTGCCTTCACCGGTCCTATGGGCATGGTGGCTCACTCATTGCACACACCTGTTTTGTATTTAGCACTGGGTGGCGTGGTGACAGCTGCGGTCTTTTATCTATGGTTGCCACAGATTCCAGCTTTCTTTGCGCGTGTCTTGGCGCCAGTGAAGACGATTCTTGATAACAAGTACTACATGGATGACTTCAACCAAGCCGTGTTTGCCAAAGGCGCAAGAGTCTTGGGCACTGGCTTGTGGAAGCGCGGAGATCAGGGATTGATTGATGGTTTGGTTGTGAACGGCAGCACGCGAGTGATTGCTTGGTTTTCAACAAATGTGCGTCAGGTGCAATCAGGTTACCTGTATCACTATGCATTTGCGATGATTATTGGCTTGATTGCTTTGATCGGCTGGATTTTATATACCCACTTGGGCTCCATTAAATAAAACAATAGACAGAGCGCCCCGATATGATTCTTTCTCTCTCAATTTGGTTACCGATTATTTTCGGTTTAATTATTTTGTTCACTGGTTCAGACAGCAACAAGGGCTATGTTCGCATCATGGCATTGATTGCTTCTTTGGTCAGCTTTGCCGTAACTTTGCCATTGATCACAGGTTTTGATACAAGCACTGCAGCCATGCAGTTTGTGGAGCAAGTGTCTTGGATACCACGCTATGACATCAATTACTTCTTAGGTGTTGATGGTATTTCAATGTGGTTCGTGGTTCTAACAGCCTTGATTACAGTGATCGTTGTGGTTGCAGCATGGGAGGTGATCACGGTCAACGTATCGCAGTACATGGCTGCATTCTTAATTTTGTCTGGTTTAATGATTGGCGTATTTTCTTCATTAGACGGCTTGTTGTTCTATGTTTTCTTTGAAGCCACCTTAATTCCGATGTACATCATCATCGGTGTGTGGGGCGGCCCGAATCGCGTTTACGCAGCCTTCAAGTTCTTCTTGTATACCTTGCTGGGCTCACTCTTAACTTTGATAGCCATTTTGTATTTGTACAACGTGACAGATACATTCAATATCCTGACTTGGCACAAAGCCAAACTAGACATCGTTGAACAAATTCTCATTTTTGGCGCATTCTTCATGGCCTTTGCCGTCAAGGTGCCGATGTGGCCAGTGCATACTTGGTTGCCTGACGCGCACGTAGAGGCGCCAACGGGTGGTTCTGTGGTGTTGGCTGCGATCATGTTGAAGTTGGGTGCTTATGGTTTCTTGAGATTCTCATTACCGATTGCACCAGATGCAAGCCAATACTTGGCTCCTGCTGTGATTGTGCTGTCATTGGTGGCAGTCATCTACATTGGTTTAGTAGCCTTGGTACAAGCTGATATGAAAAAGCTCGTGGCTTATTCATCCATCGCACACATGGGCTTCGTTACTTTGGGATTCTTTATCTTCAACCCAATGGGTGTTGAGGGTGCGATTGTGCAGATGATCTCTCACGGATTCATCTCGGCTGCGATGTTCTTGAGCATTGGTGTGCTTTATGACCGCATGCACTCACGTCAAATTGCTGATTACGGTGGTGTGGTCAATACCATGCCTAAGTTCACAGCCTTTGCCGTGTTATTTGCCATGGCCAATTGCGGATTACCAGCGACTTCAGGCTTTGTGGGTGAGTTCATGGTCATTCTGGCTGCCGTTGATTACGACTTCTTGATTGGTATCTTGGCAGCAACTGCTTTGATTCTAGGTGCTGCTTATTCATTATGGATGACCAAGCGAGTGTTCTTTGGTGACGTCGGCAATCAACAGGTTGCAGAATTGACTGATATTAATGCGCGTGAATTTTTAATCATGAGTGTCTTGGCCATTTTCACGATTGGCATGGGCGTTTACCCAAAACCATTCACAGATGTGATGCACGTTTCTGTTATCGAGCTTTTAAAGCACGTGGCAGTTAGCAAACTTTAATCCTGAAAGAGGAAAGAGATATTTATGCAATCGATTGATCTCATTGCGATGTTACCGGAGCTAGCGCTCCTGACGGTGGCATGTTTGCTATTAATGACTGTTTTCATGAATGAGCCACAGGCATCAGACGAAGATATTTTTTATGCCCCACGTGGCACTGAACTCGCTTATAAAATCAGTTTGGCCCTATTACTTGGATTGACCTTTGCTTTTGGTTTGCAGTCTGTGGATCAACCTGTGCATGCCTTCAATGATATGTTCGTGGTGGATGCTTTATCGAGCATGTTGAAGTCAGTGGCTTGTTTGGCTGTCTTCGTGACTTTGATTTATTCAAAGCAGTATTTGATTGATCGTGGTTTATTCAGAGTAGATTTCATTGTTCTAACCCTATTGGCCTGATTGGGCCAATGCGTGATGATCTCTGGCTCTAACTTATTGACACTTTATTTGGGTCTTGAGTTGTTGGCTTTGCCAACCTATGCCTTGGTGGCGATGAAACGTGACTCTGCCTTGAGTACTGAGGCTGCAATGAAGTACTTCATCTTGGGTGCTTTGGCTTCTGGTTTCTTGTTGTATGGCATGTCAATGCTTTATGGCGCTACAGGCAGTCTTGATCTTGATGAGATCTTAAAAGCGGTGGGCGATCAACGCATCAACCGCTTGGTATTAGCTTTTGCGGTGGTGTTCATTGTGTCGGGCTTGGCATTCAAGTTAGGCGTTGCACCGTTTCATATGTGGGTGCCTGATGTGTACCAAGGCGCGCCAACTGCTGTGACATTGTTGATTGCTGGTGCACCCAAAGTAGCTGCTTTCGCATTGTTGTTCCGCTTATTGGTGGGTGGCTTATTGCCACTGACTCATGACTGGCAACCCATGATCATGATTTTGGCGGTGATGTCATTGGTGATTGGTAACTTGACTGCGATTGCACAAACTAATCTCAAGAGAATGTTGGCGTATTCAACAATTGCTCACATGGGCTTCATGATTCTTGGCATGTTATCGATTTTTGATGAGCACGCTTACAGCGCTGCGTTGTTCTATGCAGTGACTTATGTGTTAACTACTTTGGGGTCGTTTGGATTGTTGATGATGTTGTCTCGCAAAGGGTATGAATGCGAAACATTGGACGATCTGAAGGGTTTGAACCGTCGTCATCCTTGGATGGCATTCGTTGGCTTGATATTGATGTTCTCTTTGGCCGGCATTCCTCCAACGGTTGGTTTTGCTGCTAAGTTATCAATTCTTGAGGCTTTGATTGACAGTGATCATTTGTATCTTGCGATCGCCGCTGTGATGGCTTCATTGGTGGGCGCATTCTATTACTTGCGTGTTGTTAAGTGCATGTATTTTGACGAGCCAATACAAACAGCGCCAATCGAAGGTGGCTTGATCATTAAAACAGTCTTTACCTTGAACGGCTTATTTGTTCTGTTGTGTGGCATCTTCCCTGCAACATTGATGGCACTTTGCTTAAGTGCCATGTCAACCACCTTATTGAGTTAATCATGGCACCCGCTAGCTTAAGCATTGAATCTTGGATCTTGATTTTGGTGGCCTTGATGGCTGCCAATGCCGCATATACCAGCCCTAAATTTTTATTCTTTAAAACAGTTCAAGATAAGCATGTGGGTTGGTGCTTATTGGAAATGGGCATTTGGTACGCTTTGATTGGTTTGATTGGATATTCATTGGAAAGCATGATTGGTAATGTCTTTCCAAAGCGTTGGGAATTCTTCGCAGTCAGCTTGTGCTTATTCTTGGTGGCTGCCTTCCCAGGATTCACTTGGCGCTTTCTCATGAAGCACCGCCATGATCCTCGTGGCTAAGCACTCTTTACCCCATTTGCTTTATGAGCTCGTCTGAGTCAAACCCTAAGCCAGAAAAAAGTTTTTCTGATTTACCCAAATCTGATGAACATTTACGTGAGCATCAAACATCCTCTGAAGATGCTTATTCTGGAAAATTCCTGCATTTAAAAAAAGACATCGTTCGGTTACCGGATGGCAATACAACGTTTCGTGAGTATTTGATTCATCCCGGTGCAGTTGCGATCATGCCCATCCTAAACGATGGCCGCATCCTCCTTGAAAGACAATTCCGTTACCCCGTAGGTGCTGCCATGATTGAGATCCCTGCGGGCAAATTAGAGCAGGGTGAAGATCGACTCTTGTGCGCCCAGCGCGAACTCTTAGAGGAGACCGGTTATTCAGCTAAATCTTGGGAGTTTCTTGGCAGGATTCATCCGGTGATTGCTTATTCAACCGAAATCATTGACATATACCTGGCCAAAGATTTGACCTTGGGTGAGCGGGCCTTGGATGAAGGTGAGTTTTTGGACGTGTTTGCCGCCACCTTGGATGAAATGCATGAGTGGATTGCCAGTGGCGCGATCACTGATGTGAAAACCATCATCTCTGTTTATCACCTGGCCAGGCGCCTCAAGCAACTTTGAGTAAATCAAAAACAAATAAATAAAACAGAAATAAAACAGAAATCAATTAAGCACTTAAAATAGCAAATATATCAATTTGTCATAAGTCAGCCTTATCCCATGAAAGTCTACAACCTCGCTTGCCATCTAGACCACCACTTTGAAGGGTGGTTTGCCTCTGAAGCTGATGCTTTATCTCAGCAAGAAACAGGTTTGCTCACTTGCCCTGTTTGCGATAGCAAAGAGATTGTGCGTTTACCTTCTGCCCCACGAATTTCTAAGCGCGCCAGCCGTGAATTGGTGTCCGCCGATCAATTGCCGGCCCAAGCCAATAAAGCTGCTGGCGTGAACAGCAGTGCAGACCAATCCATGGTTTTGACTGGCTCAGAACAAGCGCACTTCCAGGCTCAGGTCCAGGCCACTGTCATGAAGGCGATGAGAGAGCTCATCAATAAGACTGAGGATGTTGGTCGCGACTTTGCTGAAGAAGCCAGAAAAATACACTATCAAGAAGCGCCCGAAAGAAGTATTCGTGGCCATGCCACCGTTGATGAAACTGCTGAGCTTCGTGAAGAGGGCATTGAAGTAGTTTCTTTGCCGGTCTTTCCGGCCTTAAAAGATACTCTGCAGTAATCCTAGGCTATTGAAATAAGCCCCAGGCAATTAATTGGGCGCAACCCTCTGTTGGCGACTGAAGTCTTGAACTGGAACTTCGCTCGGTTTTAGGCGCTTTTCACAGACAGCTTTGCCTTCAAAAACCCGCATTACCGAACAATCATGGCCAGTACCCTCAGATGCTGCATGGTCCGTTAAACTCTTACCCGTAGTGGCTGTGGTGCCAACGCTGGCAGCTGTCAAAGGATAGGCTGCCACCATGGCGCAGGCTGATAATTGCCCTAAGGCCAATACCACTGCAAAAAGCTTGAGAAAAAGTCTAAATACCGTCAATTGGGTAAAATATTGCTAGAGTTGTAATTCTAAGAATATAAATGAAGTAGGAGACAAAATGTCAGAAACTATCGGGCACCATATCAATGGTGAGGTCATTCGTTTTGGCGGCGCAACAGCCCCAGTGTATGAACCTGCAACAGGTCAAGTTCGTGCAAATGTAGAGTTGGCTTCGGTCGACGGAGTTGCCAAAGCGGTTGCTGCAGCCAAAGCTGCTTTTCCAGCCTGGTCAACCACCCCTGTGACGCGTCGCGCTAAGGTCATGTTCAATTTCAAAGCCATCATTGAAGCTCGTCTCGATGAAATGGCAGAAGTGATCACCCGTGAACACGGTAAAACATTTGATGACGCCAAAGGTGAGATTCAGCGTGGTTTAGAAGTAGTGGATTTTGCTTGTGGTATTCCTCAGCTTCTAAAGGGTGAGTACACCGAGCAAATTGCCAAGGGCATGGATGCATGGACCATGCGTCAAGCGCTTGGTGTGTGTGCAGGTGTCACACCATTTAACTTCCCAGCGATGGTCCCAATGTGGATGTACCCAGTAGCGATTGCCGCTGGCAACACATTTGTACTTAAGCCTTCAGAAAGAGATCCTTCAGCCACCTTATTGGCTGCTAAGTGGTTGGAAGAAGCGGGCCTACCAAAAGGTGTCTTTAACGTTGTACAGGGCGATAAAACCGCTGTAGACGCGTTGTTGAATCACCCTGATGTCAAAGCGATCAGCTTTGTTGGGTCAACCCCAATTGCTTCTTACATTTATGAAACAGCTGCTAAAAATGGCAAGCGCGTTCAGGCTTTGGGCGGAGCAAAAAATCACATGGTGGTCATGCCTGATGCTGACTTGGATCAAGCGGTTGATGCTTTGATGGGCGCTGCTTACGGTTCTGCTGGTGAGCGTTGTATGGCGATCTCAGTAGCAGTGGCTGTAGGTAATGTGGCCGATGCTTTGATTGAAAAATTATCTACCCGTATCAAGAAACTCAAAATTGATAATGGTTTAACCCCAGGCGCTGAAATGGGCCCATTGGTGACCAAGGTTCATTTGGACAAGGTCACAGGCTACGTTAATGCTGGCGTTAAAGAGGGTGCTAAATTGGTGGTGGATGGCCGCAACTTAAAAGTGGCTGGCTGTGAGAATGGCTTCTTCTTGGGCGGTTGTTTATTCGACAACGTG
>CAMBJN010000074.1 GCA_945867755.1 Polynucleobacter meluiroseus | reverse complement strand
TCCAAGTACATAGCGCTTGAAGTTACGCTGAGACGCTTAGTTACTTTTTGAGCATAAGACAGCTCAACGCCCTTATGAACTACGTCGCCATCTTGTTTAATTTCACCGCGGCGACCAAGACCATCGAAATCTCCAATCGCATACTCATTTGCTCGAGTTGCTCTAAACAGAGTTGCGGAAATCATAGAATCATCTGTTGGGGTGAATCTAGTGCCGATTTCAATTTGATCAGTTTTTCGAGGTTTGAGAGGGATTGCATTTCTAAAGCTTGTTTCAATTGGCTTTGTCCCAGACTCAACTCCTTCGCTATAGCTTATGTAGTTGGTAGTTTTACTGTTTAACTTATAAGTTGCACCAATACTTGGGAGTAAATAGTTTTTCTTGAGTTCTCCAAGAGCAGCTCCAGAAGTTGAGTAAGATTTATCACTCAATTCAATAAATCTTGTACTTAAATAAAGATTTAGCCTGTCATTCAATTTCATATTATCTTGGATGAAAAGGCTATTTTGTTGGTGATTAAGGGTTTTGGTTTGGGGGCCCAAAGAGCTTGTACCGGGATTGATCGAGACATTTAGACTATAAATATTATCTTCCGGTAGGATGTCAAATCTCGCCTGACCTTGATAAATAGTTCTTTGAAGTAATGAAACCCCGTACTTCAAATTATGCTCAACTGAACCTGAGTTAAATTTGCTACTCAAGCCGAGTTGTATCTGATCATTTCTGCGCAACTCATTTTCGCTTCTAAAGTCTGAAACAATAAAATTTCCAGTTGGGCCAAAAGTACCGCCTGCCAGAGGTAGAGGGTATGCTTGACGGTCATTGATTTTGACTTCGCTGCGACTCAAGTGGAAGAAGACTCTGTTGTTGTCATTCAGCTCATGATCAATTTTAAGCCCTGTGTTGAGTGACTTAATTTCAGTGGGTAAAACCCAACTGTATCTATTTAATTGAATGTCAGCAGGTATACCCGTTGGTACACGGGCATTACTGCCATCTGCCGCATCACCCAATAACATCAAACCAGAAACACCAATTTGGCTTCTGTCTTGGTATTCAATATCGAATTGAGCCAATGTTTTATTACTCAATTTAGCATCTGCAGCCAAGCTCATGAAATTCCTAGTACCTTTTGCATTCTTAACAAATGGTTGCATCTCTTCGTGCGCAGCATTGATACGTATGCCTAAAGATTTTTCTTTGTTTAAAAAAGTACCAAAGTCTGCAGCCATATATCTTGTGCCACGCTCACCTGTGCCTAAAGTCGCAGACATCACATCTTTGGGTCTTTTGGTCACAAAGTTAATGATGCCGCCTGGTGATGAGGCTCCAGCTTGCATGGCGCTCACACCTTTGAGGATCTCAACTCGCTCTTTGTTCTCAAAAGCAAAGTTTTGTTCACCAGTCAATGACATGCCGTTCATGCGATAGCTAGATGCTGGATCAAGAGAGAAGCCTCTGATAGATAGGTTCTCGTAATAACCTAAGGTGGCGTAATAATCACCAACCGATGCATCAGTTCTAACTGCCTCTGAAATAAGTTTGACTTGTCGGTCATCCAATAAATCCCTACTGATGACTGAAATAGATGCTGGAGCATCTTTTAATTCAACTTCTTCAGTGCCCCCAGGTCCACCAATCATGGCACCCTTGGCAACATACCCTGTACCCTTTTCCCCCGTCACCACCACCGGCGATAACTGGGTCTCAGTTTGAGCAAAAGTTTGTGCGTTGATACAAAAGAGCAGGGCGCATGCGCCTGCTATGTGATTCATTTTTGGCGTAAAAGCCATCGTCAGTACTCCATATATAAACGATGGCGAGTTGGGGATGCGATTTGGACGCTTCCCTGCGCTCGCATTATCGAGATCAGGTTCAACGGGTATTTCTCACCCACATCAAAGATGCAGGACCCCGAGCTAATATCTAGAACAACTAGATAAGGTGATTATATGGATTTTTGAGCTTTACGCTTTACTAATAAAGCCCTGACACAATCCTGGGTCTTTTTTAATCGCAGCTCCGGATGTCCAAAGGCTGATTCATAAGGGATTTTGAGCTCTTCTAAGCGTGTCTTGACCCTGAAATGAACCTTGGTCTGCGCCACCGGCCCATCGCGTTGCAGACCATCTTCTTCCCAGGGGAAGTCTGTTTGAGTGAAGATCGTCAAGTCATAATCATGAGCTTGAGCCATTCTAAAAAGTTCAGGATCCATGCTCCCAAAGACCACCTCGCTATAAATACAAGTCATCAATGGTGTGGTGTCGCAAAAAAGTAAAACAAACTCTGGGTTGCTGTGTTGCTTGATCAAGTCATTGGCAAGAGTTCGCTCCAAAGATTGCTGTTTCTGTGCAATGCCCACTTGTTCATCAGGCCGTGGGGTTCTATTTTCTTGATCAACAAATAATCTTAAGTACTCAGGAACATAAGCGCTGGGATACTCTTTAGAAAAAGCATCCGCCAAACTTTTCGCCAAACTTGTTTTGCCGCTGCACTCAGCGCCAATGATGGCGATTCTTAAAATATCAGTCATGCGGTTTGCCCACCTTGCTTGATCTTTTTAGACCACTGTACCCAGCCAAGTACTGCAAGGACAATCAAAAGACCATCGAGGAGAGCGGTCAGATGTAAATCTTTAGAAATGTATAAAACAATATAAAGGCTGTTCACAAAAATCCACACCAACCAATTTTCTAACCACTTTTGAGCGCTCATATAAGTGGCCAGCAAACTACCCGATGTTAAAAAGGCATCCATCAGCGCCACATCTGAGCTGGTATGGTTTTCTAAAACATAATGAATGACTAAAAACAAACCTGACCATAAAAAACTTCCAAACAACCACCAGCTGCGCGGCATTCTTTTAAAAGAACTTGTTTGCGTGCTGTCTGTTTGAGCGGCCTGAGCTGCTTGATCTGATTTAGACCAGGTTTTCCATGCATAAATGGCCAAAAGAATAAAAACACCTTGTAACCATGCATCACCAAATAATTTGGCGTCTTGAAATACCCAGGCATAGGTCGCAGAACTGGCAATCATGAAGGGCCAAGTCAAAATATGACCATAGGCATTGAGAGCCACACAGATTAGAGACAGCGTAAAAGCGATGATCTCCATGGTCACTTAGTAACTTAAGACTTTCTTAAAAGAAAATCTGCAGCCACTGCCGCTGCATCAGGTGTTAAAGCACCCTCTAAAATCAAATCAGCCGCTTGCGCATAAGGAACTTTGATAAAGCCTGACACCTCACCATCATTGTTCTTTGGTGAAAAATCATCAGGCAACAACAAATCATAGATGTACAAACTCTCGTCATGCAGACCTTTGGGCTCTACCACGCGGCGCACATGGATGTGACCCACTGGTTCAGCCAAACGCGCTACCTCCGTCGGAACACCGGCTTCTTCCCACAATTCACGGATCACGCATTGCTGCAAGGTTTCATCGGCGCTGATTCCGCCGGCTGCCAAGTTATCCAACATATTAGGATCAGTCGCTTTATTGGCGCTGCGCATACCTAAATATATCTCTTGATGAGCTGTGTAACCATTGATGTGGCATGCCCGACTATGAAGCCCCAATGATCTGAATGCCGCACGCTCCATTCTGAAGCGTTCATGACCTTGATCATCCAACCAAGAAAAAGATTCATCGCGCCAACCAGGAGCCAAACCTTGCTTCTTTAGATACTCAGCCAAATCTTGCAGTTCTTGACTCAATAAAAAAGGCGCCAGATTCTCTAAATGCAAATGCTCACCAAAAAGCGCCAAAGCAGGGGTCTCTGTGCTGTCAATGTAAGACTTGATGCTGGCGATATAGTCAGGCTGGATATAGCCAATCATTTGGCCACGAAAACGAATGCCAAGCCAATCAACCGGTGCTGGTCTTAGCGCAGTCTCTAAAAGCTCTTCTAAAGCTGCTTTGGTAGTTGCTGAAATTAGTGACATGTCTACAATATTTCTTAACATTATTGGATTATCTGCTAAAGCAGGCAATCCAGCCGAAATTAACCGCTATTTTCTGAAAGCCCATATGTCCTCATCCGAACAGACCAATGCCTCTGAAGATGACTTTGAACCTTTGATCCAGGCAGGGCATCGCATCTGTTCCAGTGATCGCATTGAAGATCAAGAAGAGGGCTTTCGCTTCATGGTTCGCAGCACCGACATTGCAGGCATGGTTGGATTGATTGATCATCGTGTGGATGAGACATTACCCGCTTTTGTGATTCGTTTTGATGGTCAGGCGCACGCATATCTCAATCGTTGTGCTCACGTGGCGATGGAATTGGATTGGCAGCCGGGACAATTCTTCACGAATGACAAAACAGCCATCATTTGTGCATCGCACGATGCTCAATATTTACCTGATACCGGTGAATGTATTTCTGGACCATGCCCGCATGGATCACGCCTGATTAAATTGCAAATTGAAGAGAAAAGTGGCGATATTTTTCTTTGTCAAGCGAATTAAGAAAAATATTTTTATATGCACAATATAAAAATGATGAATCAATGAATGGCATGATTTATTGCTGCCTATTTTTTAAGCAGACTAGCTCAAGCATTGTTGGATAAGGATTTTTTTAATTTAGAGCCTGAGTAGTCCACACAAACTGTGGATAAGTTATGAAATAAATTTTTTCACCTATTGACTTCAAAGAAGAAATAATTTTTTCATGAACTTTATTGATTCATTGGTGCAATCGCAACAATCTTTACCACAGCCTCTTTTTTACCCTAGGCTTTGCTCATCCATCGAAGTAAAAATATAACGGCCATTTTCATTTTGAATACGCCTAATCTTTAGCCTGGGTGTATTGTTATGGTTAATATATGGTGTATTAATACAGGCATGGTCGGTGGTTGTTGCGAATTCGGTTACATTACTCCTATCGCTTTGGATTTTATGGATGAAAATTAATGAATAAATTACTCCAAACCTCACTGATTCTGGTCGCCCTCGGATTAAGCGCTTGCGCTACCACTCCGATGGTCAGCTCCGACGGTGAAACAGTTCAAGACATCCAGTCAAAACTACTGGGTGACATGCCTATGCCAGGTGGCGCACGCATCAATAACGAAAACTCCTTGATTTTGGGTAGTGGTGATGGTTGGGCTGGTCGCGTAGCGATCATCTCTGCGCAAAATGCCAATGAGACTTTCACATTCTTTAGGGATCAATTCCAAAAATCAGGATGGACCTTGGTTTCTTCAACCAAATCAAAAAACAGCATCTTGGTATTCATCAAAAAAGATAGAACGGCCACCATTGAAATCCAAGAGGGCAGCTTTGGTGGAAAAGCCAATGTGATGTTGACAGTCGCCCCCAGGAGCACGGTGATTCCACCAGTCACTAAATAGAAGTAAGTTTCAATACAAGTCATCCCAAAGACGCTAAGTCGATTTATGATTGGGGCGTGAAACATCAAAAGTTACTGATCAGGATTGGGGCAATTTTCATTGCCTTGATTTTGGCTTTCTGGATTGGTTTAGCAGTTTTTCTACCTGGGCAGGTTAAAAAAGTTGTTCAAGCGTATGGTCAAAGCATTGGACATCACATCAGTTACGAAGGCATCGATGTTTCACCATGGAATCTCAAAGTTGATATCCATAGTCTTAAGCTCTCTAAGGGCCCGGAAGATAAAGACCCACTCCTAAAAATTCAGCATTTAAGAATTAACGCTGCACTTATTCATTTTTTGATTGCACGCGTGCACCTCTCTGAAGTCAAGATTGATGGAGCTCAAATCTATCTATACCGCTCTTTAAATAAACAAGGGATGTCACAGTGGAACTTTCTTGAATTCATTCAGGCCATTCAAGCGTTGAAGATACCCGATGCCAAACCATCCACCCTGAAAATTGAAATCGATCAGTTTCAATTAAAAAATGGTGAACTAGCCATCAAAGACGGCATCAAAAAAACAGACTATGTTTTTAAGGATGTTCAATTCTCTGCTAAAGAATTCGCTAACTATGCCCCAAGTGGTGCGAGAGGTGTGCAAAGTGATTACTTCTTGAGTTTAAAGAACGTAAATCTGGCTATTCCGGGCTCAGTTAACCGCCTCAAACTCTCAAGTCTGAGAGTGGGAGGGCGCCTTGACATGACTGCTCAAGAAAAAATTGACCTAAATATCAATTTGAGCATCGAAGATTCAGCACTAACCAGTAAGCTAAATTACGACTTAAAAAAATCAAATCTTGATGGCAATATTTCTTTTAAAGACCTTCCTTTGACCCCTTTCATTGCTTTATTGCCAGCCAATGAACTGTTGACCATGCAAAAAGGATCGGTCAGCGCAGAACTCAAACTTAAAACCAATCAAAAGGGGTGGGCCATTTTAGGTGACCTAGATTTTGCTGAATTGGCCATTTATGAACCCAAAGAAAAAGAACCATTGCTCAGCTGGAAAAAAGCCTATTTCTCAAAATTTGAACTTGATTTTCTTGAAAAAGATCAAAAAAGATTCAGCATCCAAGAATTGGTCTTAACTCAGCTGTTGGCTAGATTCTCGATTGGCGAAGATAAATTCAGTAACTTTCGTCGCCTCTTCATGAAAAATCATGCAGTAACACCCCCAGAGCCTTCAATGACGACCTCTGTAACAATGACCCCAAGCACGCCAGCAGCTCCCAAGACAGCAGGTAAACCAGCCTTTGAAATTGACATCAAGGCCATCAAAGTCAATCAAGGCATGATGTATTTCTCGGATGCATCTATCAGAACTGGCTTTAAAACCAATATCAACAATCTCAATGGCTCGCTATTGGGTGTCAGTAATGTGCCTGGGCAATACGCCACCATCGCTTTGGATGGCACCGTTGATAAAAGCGGTAGCTTGCGTGCCAGAGGGCAAGCTGCATTTGAAGACCCAAGAAGAAACTCAGACGTTTCTTTGAGCTTTAAGAACGTGCCACTCAATAGCATCAATCCTTATTCAATGACTTTTGCTGGCTATCGAATTGACGACGGTCGCATCGATGTTGATCTGCGTTATAACGCTAAAGAAGGTCAGCTGC
>CAMBJN010000073.1 GCA_945867755.1 Polynucleobacter meluiroseus | reverse complement strand
TCCAGCAAGCAATCCAGCTTGAAAAAAGAGCTTGAGCCACTGACATTTTTTCCCAAGCCACCAGGATTGGCGCAAACCACATCACCATGGCCACTGGCAAATAAAGAAGCAAGCCAATGCTGAGTCCCAGGTAAAGACCTTGAGCATCTCTGATAGTCGGCGGTTGTTGTTGTGTCAGGAGCGTGACCAATTGCTTGAAATCAATAAAAGCGCTGGCGATCAAACTTAAAATCAAAATAGCAAAGGCATAGATTGTGCCCAGTATCAACAAATTCTTTTTGGTGATTGGATCAGTTCCTCTGAAACCCGCAAGATAGACGGTGGGCATCACCCTCTCTCCGCGAATAACCATTTGACAAGCTGTCATAAAGCCAACGGTGAGTGCTGGAGTTAAAAGTAATACCGCAAAAACTCCAAATACCGGGATGAGGATCGCAAATTGAGCAATGAAAACATAAATAAACACCAGCATTAAAAATGCCAAGGGATTTTTCTTAAAAAGCCAGAAGCCTTGTCTTACCCAAACGTAACCGTCGATGGAGGGTGCTTTATTTAGTTGCATATTTACCAGGGTGATGTGGAATGTCAGAGCTTACCTCACGGCGTGAGATAAGAATTCTCTCAAAATGAGTAGGGTCATGTGGTGTCAGCATTTTTGCCTCTCGCGGAAGATGGTAGTCCCAAAGGCGAGACACCCAAAAGCGCAGTGCGGCTGCACGCAACATCATGTTCCAAACATTAATTTCAGTAGATTCAAAAGATCTGATGGCTTGATACTTCTCAAGCAAGCCTGCGTATCTTGCTTGATCAATTTCACCAGTGGCCAAATCGATGCACCAGTCATTGATGGTGACTGCCAAATCAAATAACCATTTATCGTTACCGGCAAAGTAAAAATCAAAAAAACCACCGATTTCATCTTTTCCAGATGCGTCATCAAACAACACATTGTCTCGGAATAAATCGCAGTGACTTGGCCCTGAAGGCAGAGATTTATATTCGGCACTACTAAAAAAATCTATTTGTGCAGCAAGCTCTGATTGAATTAGCTGATCTTGAGTTGAATTCAGATGAGGAGTGACCAAGGGTACGGTGTTTTTCCACCAGTCAATACTGCGCAAATTTTCTTGTGATGATTGGAAGTCAAGGCCTGCCAAATGCATTTTGGCTAAAGCATCACCGACCAATTCGCAATGACGCACCGATGGATTTAAAAATGATTTTCCAGAAAGCTTTGAAACGATGGTCGCAGGCTTGCCATTTAAATCATCGACAATTTGATGTGCCTTATTTCTGATGGGGGCTGGAACCTTAATGCCTTTTTTAGACAGATGTTCCATTAACTCTAAATAGTAGGGTAATTGCTCTTTTGACAAGCGCTCAAACAAAGTCAAAACAAATTCTTTTTGAACGCCATCAATTTGAGTGGTCAAGAAAAAATTAGAATTCTCAATGCCGCTACTGATGTCTTTTATTTCTAAAGCAGTTCCTACTTGGTAGTTCTGTTGTAACCAAGCATTGACTTCATCGAGAGTGACTGATGTAAAGACCGCCATAAATATTAAAAGGGCATTCGAATGGTTGGCACACGATTGACGTTTTGATCTCTGATTTTGGGTGATGCTGCATCATCAGGGGTGCTCAGTTCATAGCGTGTTCCCATGGAGCTTTCAACAACTATTTCCGTTGCTTTGCCACCCTCTTTGTATTCCCTGATAGTCGTCCCATCTGCCTCCTGATGCTGAAAAGTAGGCTTTTTTTCAGCCGATTTGCCAGTTTCAGCATTATTTTTGATTTTCGGGGCGATGGGCTGCTGATTGATTCTTTGCAATTCTTCCGCACTCAAACCCTGCGAGCTCTGAGCCATAAGTCCTTGAGATACAAGGAATAATGTGGTGATAAAGCCATTTAAAACAAGCTTAAAAGGCGTGTTTTTTGAGGTGTTCATTTGAGAAAAAGTCGAAGTCATCATGCATCAATTGTACGATTGTGGGATGTCTACACATCGCCTTTTGCTAGTTGACGGTTCTAGCTACCTTTACCGTGCCTTTCATGCCATGCCAGATTTGCGCAATGCGCAAGGTTTTCCAACCGGCGCGATTCAAGGCATGGTCAATATGATGAGGCGCGCAAGAACTGAGTTAGACGCGGATCACATCGCTTGCGTCTTTGATGCCAAAGGAAAAACATTCCGCGACGAGATGTACCCAGAGTACAAAGCCAATCGTTCATCCATGCCAGAAGACTTGGTTTTGCAGATTGAAGCAATTCATCAGGTGGTGCGCGCCATGGGCTGGCCTGTATTAGTTGTGCCAGGCATCGAAGCCGATGACGTGATCGGAACTTTGGCTAAGCAAGCCAAGGCAGCTAATTGGAATGTTCTTATTTCTACAGGCGATAAAGATTTAGCTCAATTAGTTGAGCCAGGCATTAGCTTGATCAACACCATGACAGAAGAGCGTTTAGATAATGCTGGCGTATTAAGCAAATTTGGCGTTCCACCCGAAAGAATTGTGGACTACCTATCCATCATGGGCGATAGCGTGGACAACGTTCCCGGAGTGCCTAAGGCAGGACCTAAAACTGCGGTGAAGTGGTTGAATGAATTTGGCACTTTGGATGAGTTGATGAAACGCTCTGCTGAGGTGAAGGGAGTGGTTGGCGAGAATTTACGTGCCAGTCTCGATTGGTTGCCAAAAGCCAGAGAATTGGTCACGGTCAAAATTGATTGTGATCTCAACGAGCATTTGATTGGTTTGCATGAGCTACATGCAAAGTCAGAGGATAAAGAAACCCTCAAAGAGCTGTTCACACAATTTGGATTTAAATCTTTGCTAAGAGATTTAGATCGTGGATCCAATTCAGGTTCATCAATTCAAATACCAGCTCAATCAAGATCAGAGCTAGGGGTAGATGTATCGGGATCAGCAGCAAAAACAACGGACGCAAAAGAATTATCAAGCGGTGACCTATTAGGCTTTGTGGCTCTGCTACCCACTGAAAAAATCGAGCGTCATTATTCATGTGTGACCACCGAAGCTGAATTAGAGCGTTGGTTAAAGAAAATCAATTCAGCTACCTTAACTTGTGTTGATACTGAAACAACAGGCCTTGATGCATTAAGAGTTGATCTCGTAGGTATTTCCTTGGCTATTTCACCTGGCGAAGCTTGTTACATTCCTTTGGCGCACAGCACCAATGAAGACCAATTGGATAAAAAATCAGTGCTTGAAAAGCTCAAGCCATGGTTAGAGAGTCATGAGCATGCCAAGCTTGGTCAAAATCTTAAATATGACATTCATATTTTTGATGGTTGTGGCATCAAGCTGGGAGGCATTCAGCATGACACGCTCTTGCAATCTTATGTTTTAGAGTCTCACAGAAGTCATGACATGGACAGTTTGGCGATGCGTCATTTGGGTGAGAAAACCATTGCTTTTGCAGAGGTTTGTGGCAAAGGTGTGCATCAAATCACCTTTGATCAAGTGAATCTTGAAACTGCCACACAATACGCCGCTGAAGATGCTGATATCACCTTAAGACTTCATCACGCCATGTATTCGGCCATCGAGGCCGATGAAAAATTACTGCACATTTATCGCCATATTGAAATGCCTGCCATGCTGGCACTTGCTGTGATGGAGCGCAACGGCATTTTGATTGACAGCGTTAAATTAGCTGCTCAAGGGCAAATCGTTGGGCAACGTTTACTCGAATTAGAAAAGCAAATTCATGAATTAGCTGGCCAGCCTTTCAATATCCAGTCGCCTAAGCAGATCGCAGAAATATTATTTGGCAAACTTAAATTGCCCGTCGTTAAAAAAACACCCTCTGGCGCGCCATCCACAGATGAAGAGGTGTTGCAAAAGTTGGCGGAAAACTATCCCTTACCCTCCAGAATCTTGGACTACAGAAGCTTGGCCAAGTTGCAATCAACTTATATCGAAAAATTACCAAGAATGGTCAATCCTAAAACTGGCAGAGTTCACACGAACTACTCTCAGGCGATTGCTGTGACTGGGCGCTTGGCTTCGAGTGATCCAAATTTGCAAAATATTCCCGTGCGAACAGAAGAGGGTAGAAAGATTCGTGAGGCTTTTATTCCTAAACCTGGATCGGTCATGGTTTCGGCCGATTATTCTCAAATTGAATTGCGCATCATGGCTCACATTGCCGAAGACGAGAGCTTATTAAAAGCTTTTGCAGCAGGTGAGGATATTCACAAGGCCACTGCTGCTGAAATGTTCCATATTGCGCTTGACCAAGTTAGTTCTGAGCAAAGACGTTATGCCAAGGTGATTAATGTTGGTTTGATCTATGGCATGAGTGCTTTTGGTTTGGCAGGTAATCTGGGTATCGAACGTTCAGCTGCACAGCAATACATCGATACTTATTTTGCAAGGTATCCAGGTGTGGCTGATTACATGGCCAACACCAGGGTTCGTGCGAAGGAAATGGGTTATGTGGAAACTGTTTTTGGGCGTCGTTTATGGTTGCCTGAAATCAGAAGCGCGAATGGTATGCGTCGCCAGGGCGCAGAAAGAGCGGCCATTAATGCCCCAATGCAAGGCACTGCCGCAGATTTAATTAAGTTAGCAATGATTGCGGTTCAGGATTGGATAGAGCAAAATCACATGCAAACACGTATGCTTTTGCAAGTCCATGATGAATTGGTGCTTGAGGTGCCTGAGTCTGAGCTTGAGTTGGTGAAAGAAAACTTACCAAAACTGATGACAGGTGTTGCATCATTGAAGGTGCCGTTATTGGTTGAGGTTGGAGTTGGTTCAAATTGGGAAGAAGCCCATTAATAAAACAATGGCAAGAAAACAATGCCTAAAAGGAGAATGTTGTGGATAAGAATTTAATCAAAGAAGCAGAGTCACTATTAAATAGCACTGGCACGGATCGCCGCAGTTTTTTAAAGACTGGCGCTGTTGCAACGGTTGGTTTGGGATATGTTGCCGCCGCTGAACCAGTTCTAGCGCAAGCCATTCAAACAAACTTTGATGGTATTGATGCACAAGAAGTGACGTTTTCTTCCAAGGGGTTTGATGTTCCTGCCTATGTAGCCAGACCAAAGAAGACCCCTAAAAATGGTTTGCCTGTGGTTTTTGTGGTCAGTGAAATTTTTGGCGTTCACGAATACATTGCTGATGTGGCAAGAAGATTTGCGAAGATGGGTTATTTGGCGATTGCCCCAGAATTCTTTGTAAGAGCAGGCGACCCTAATACTTTAGGCACCATGGCAGAAATCTTGAAAGAGATTGTTGGTAAAACACCAGACGAGCAAGTGATGGCAGATGTGCAGGCTGGCATCGATTGGGCTGGTAAAAACGGTGGTGATGTGAAACGAGTGGGCATCACTGGTTTTTGTTGGGGTGGCCGCATCACATGGTTAGCCTGTGCACAAATTCCGCAAATGCGTGCAGGCGTTGCTTGGTATGGTCGAGTGATTGGAGATAAAACTCCGAATAACCCATTGCACCCAGTAGATCTTGCAGCGCAAATGAAGGCACCGGTTCTTGGTTTGTATGGTGGCGCTGACACGGGTATTTCTCTTGAGAGTGTTGATCAAATGAAGCAGGCTTTGGCCGCAGCAAAAACCAATAAAGCTGCGCAAACATCTCGTTTTGAAGTTTATCCAGATGCACCGCATGCTTTCCATGCTGATTACCGCGCCACGTATCGTGAAGGCCCAGCAAAAGATGGTTGGGATAAGTGCTTAGCTTGGTTTAAGCAACAAGGGGTTGTATGACATTGTTTTGGATCGTCCTGACCACCACGGTGGCTGGGGTGTTGAGCATTGCTGCTGCAGCAAGCCTAACTTTGACTATTCTTTCAAAGATGGTCAATAGGATGGTGAGTTTGTCGGTTGGTGTTTTATTGGCAACCGCTTTATTACATTCTTTGCCAGAAGCCTTTATGACTCCTGGTGCTGACGTTTCTTCTTTGTTTATTACATTGCTCGCAGGATTATTGGGCTTCTTTATTTTGGAAAAGGCTGCACTGTTAAGGCATAGTCATCATCATGAGCACGATGGCCATGGGCACCATCATGGTCATGATGCTGAGTCTGCTGGTAAGAGTGGTTGGGTTATTTTATTAGGCGATAGTTTTCACAATTTCGCCGATGGCATTTTGATTGCAGCAGCATTTTTGGTTGATCCGCAAATTGGAGTTTTGACTGCGGTGGCGATTGTCTTGCATGAGATACCCCAGGAGATTGGTGACTTCATTATTTTATTGAATGCCGGTTTTAGCAAAGCAAAAGCTTTGCTCTATAACTTCATTTCCAGCATGATGGCGGTGATTGGCGGCGTGATTGGGTATTTCTTTTTAGACAGTGCGCAAGCCTTGATTCCATATGTCATCGTCTTGGCTTCTAGTAGTTTCATTTACATTGCTGTGAGTGATTTGATGCCACAGATGCACAGACGACCAAAGCTCAAAGAATCACTTGAGCAAATCTTTTTGATTATTCTTGGCGTGGTTTTGGTGTTGTTTATTTCAGAGCTTAGCCACTTAGACCACAGTCATTAAGACTCTTATTCCCAGTACTTAATCAATTTACTTTTCGATGGGGCGAGCAGGATCTGCACACCACTCGCTCCAGCTCCCTGGATAAATCATTGATGAGTTCATGCCGGCCAATTCCATTGCAAACATATTGTGGCAAGCGGTGATACCTGAGCCACATTGATGAATGATTGATTCGCTCGGCGTTCCACCAAGCAAATCCTTGAACTCTTTTGCCAAGACATCAGCCGACTTGAATTGACCATTGGCATCCAAGTTATTTTTGAAGAAACGGTTGATTGCACCGGGGATGTGTCCGCCAACAGGATCAAGCGTTTCATTCTCTCCACGAAAACGATCGGATGAGCGCGCATCCAGGACCACGAATTTTTTACTTGATAGGTTCTGAAGAAGATCGGAGGCCAACAGGGCATCCTTGAATGCGGCTACAGTCATGCCCGATGTGGCAGCAGGAGTATTCAGTCTTTGGTTGTCAGTTTTCTCACCTGTAAAGCCAGCGGCTAACCAAGAAC
>CAMBJN010000072.1 GCA_945867755.1 Polynucleobacter meluiroseus | reverse complement strand
AAACAAAGCACTACCTAAGAATTTGATTGTCTTTGGTGAGGTTGGTTTGGCTGGAGAGATTAGGCCGTGTCCAAGAGGTCAGGAACGCCTCAAAGAAGCAGCTAAGCTTGGTTTTAAACAAGCCATTGTTCCCAAGGCCAATGCCCCTAAAACGAATATTCCGGGATTGACCATCATTGCTGTTGATCGAATTGATCAAGCGATTCAAGCTGCTAGAAATCTTGAATAACTAATTTATTGATTTATCAACTTAAAGGTCTTCTGCTTGTATGAGCAAGACCTGATCATCACCTGCAGAAACTTCAAGCCATGTGACAAAGATTTCTGGAAACGCATCAGAGAAGTTTTTAGCTTCATTGCCAATCTCAAGCACCAAGGCACCTTCAGGTTTTAAATAATCTTTCGCGTTCGCAATGATTTTTCTGATGATGTCCATGCCATCTGCACCACCTGCCAAAGAGATTTCTGGTTCAGCATGATATTCAGCTGGTAGATTGGCCATGGATGTTGCATTCACATACGGTGGATTACAAATAATCAAATCAAATAAATTTTCTTCGTTGGGTGAAGGCAAAGATTCAAATAAATCACCTTGGTAAATTTCGATTTGTTCGCTGAGGTTGTGGCGGTCAATATTTTTGGCTGCTAATGACAACGCTTGCATGCTGATATCTGATCCTGACACGACTACATCTGGGCAAGACAGAGCCATCAAAATCGCTAATGAGCCATTGCCAGTGCATAGATCTAAAACTTTGGCACTCGGAGGCAACCATGGCTCTATATGACCATCCACAATTAATTCTGCGATGAATGAACGCGGCACAATGCTGCGTTCATCACAATAAAATGGAATACCCATCAACCAGGCTTCACCCAAGATATAGGCCAAAGGTTTGCGAGTAGTGATGCGCTCAAGTGACCAAGCGTCAATTTGAGCTATTACGTCTGGGGTGATAGGGGTGTCTAAAGCATCCGCAGCATCTTCAGGGGGAAAACCCACTGCTGTGGCGATGATCCACAGAGCTTCGCTTTGCGCATCAATTGCACCATGACCATAACTTAAGCCAGCAACATCTAATTTCTCGGTCAGTTGTTGCCAAGAAATCTTTAAAGTTATTTCAGTATTCATGAATGTGTTGAAAGAGTTAACGCTTAAGCAATTAACTTTTCTAAAACACCTTTGTAAATATTTTTAAGCGGCTCTATGTCGGCAAGCTCAACACGTTCGTTGATTTGATGGATGGTTGCATTGCGCGGCCCAAATTCAACCACTTGAGGACAGATCTTTGCAATAAAGCGAGCATCACTGGTACCGCCTGTTGTAGAAAGTTCTGCTTTCACATTTGTTACGGCCTGAATCGACGCTTGCATGGCTTGAGACAAGTTACCTGCTTGTGTCAAAAATGGTTCGCCGCTGAGGTTCCAATCAATCGTGAAATTCAATTGATGTTTTTTTAGGATGGCTTCAAGTTTTTCTTTTAGTTTGTCGGCTGTATTTTCAGTTGAGAAACGGAAATTAAAATCGACCACTACTTCACCAGGAATAACATTGGTTGCACCAGTTCCTGAATGGATGTTAGAAACTTGCCATGCAGTTGGTGGGAAATGAGCATTGCCTTGATCCCAAGTAACTTCCGCAAGCTCAGCAAGAGCGGGTGCAATGAGGTGTATTGGGTTTTTGGCTAAATGCGGGTAGGCGATATGACCTTGAAGGCCAACTACTTTCAACTTTCCAGAAAAAGATCCGCGTCGACCATTTTTGATGGTGTCGCCCAATTGATCAACGGAGGTTGGTTCACCAACCACGCAGTAATCAAGACATTCACCACGTTTTTTCAATTCATTACAGACAATCACAGTGCCATCGTGTGCTGGACCTTCCTCGTCACTGGTCAATAAAAAAGCAATCGAGCCTTTGTGATCAGGATGATTCAATACAAACTCTTCAGTGGCCACCACAAATGCAGCCAATGAAGTTTTCATATCCGCGGCACCGCGACCGTATAAAAAACCATCTTGTTGCGTTGGCGCAAATGGATTTGAAGACCATTGATCAAGCGGGCCCGTTGGCACTACATCGGTATGACCCGCAAAACTCAACAGAGAACCTGTTTTACCTAGACTACCTCTTTTAACTGCCCACAGATTGGTCACTCTGAAGTGGTCAGGACCACTCATCATAGTTTCGCAGTCAAAACCGATCGCTTTCAATCGATTAGCAATCAGGTCTTGGCAGCCGCCATCGGCAGGCGTTACTGAATTCTGAGAAATCAGCTGTTCAGTTAAGGCTAAGGTTGAGTTTGTAGTCACAGATAATCTTTAATGAGTTAACTTAGTCTCGCAATAGGTCGTTAATGGCTGTTTTGGCTCTGGTTTGAGCATCAACCTTTTTAACAATGATTGCAGCATAGAGGCTGTATTTGCCACATTTAGATGGCAAAGATCCAGGAACAACCACTGAACCAGCTGGTACGCGACCATAGTGAACTTCACCAGTTTCACGATCATAAATTTTGGTGCTTTGACCAATGTAAACGCCCATCGACAAAACAGCGTTTTCTTCAATCACAACGCCTTCAACTACCTCAGAGCGCGCGCCAATAAAACAGTTATCTTCAATGATCACAGGACCTGCTTGAACTGGCTCTAGAACACCGCCAATACCAACACCCCCTGATAGGTGAACATTCTTACCAATTTGGGCACATGAGCCGACTGTGGCCCAAGTGTCAACCATAGAGCCTTCATCCACATAAGCGCCGATATTGACGAATGAGGGCATTAAAACCACATTTTTGCCAATAAATGATCCACGACGAGCCGTTGCTGGAGGAACCACACGGAAACCGCCTTTGGCAAAGTCTTCAGCGGTGTAATTGGCAAACTTAGTTGGCACTTTGTCGTAAAACTGCGGAAAGCCATTGGTGCCATTGGCTGACATCACTTGATTGTCTTCTAAACGGAAAGAGATCAAAACAGCCTTTTTAACCCATTGATTCACATTCCATTTGCCCACTGACTGACGCTCAGCAACACGAATAGATCCGTCATTTAAGCCTGCTAATACTGTGGCCACAGCCTCGCGAACCTCTTTTGGGGCTGCTGAAGGAGATAGGCTGGCTCGATCTTCCCAGGCTTGATCAATGATGTTCTGTAGCGTTGCCATAAACTCTTTTTCCTTTAAAAATAACAAGTAATAAGCCTAGATTATATCTGTCGACTTCAGGAAGTGCTCTTTCTATTCCTACCTTGGTATCATCACAATCATTCCATTAAAAGAAGTTAGCCGTGCGACTTAAATCTATCAAACTTTCAGGGTTCAAATCCTTCGTAGACCCTACTCATTTCGAGCTTCCGGGCCAGTTAATCGGTGTTGTGGGCCCAAACGGCTGTGGTAAATCCAACATCATTGATGCCGTTCGCTGGGTTTTGGGTGAATCCAGAGCCAGTGAATTGCGTGGTGAATCCATGCAGGACGTTATTTTTAACGGCTCTGGTCAAAGAAAGCCTGCCGGTCGCTCAAGCGTTGAGTTGATTTTTGATAACAGTAATGGTCGCGCTGCTGGTCAGTGGAGTACTTTTGCTGAATTGTCAGTCAAACGTGTTCTGACTCGAGACGGAGCTTCTAGCTACTACATCAATAATCAAACAGTCAGACGTAAAGATATTCATGACATGTTCATGGGAACTGGTTTGGGACCTCGCGCTTACGCAATCATTGGCCAGGGCATGATCTCTAGAATCATTGAAGCCAAACCAGAAGAGTTGCGTATTTTCTTGGAAGAGGCTGCTGGTGTATCCAAATACAAAGAGCGTCGCAAAGAAACCGAATCTCGTTTAGAAGACACCAGAGAAAACTTGACCCGTGTAGAGGATATCTTGCGTGAGTTAACGCAGAATCTCACCAAGCTCGAAGCTCAAGCTCAAGTTGCTGAAAAATACAAAGACCTGAATGCCCAGATGGCTCAACAACAACAGTTGTTGTGGTTGGTTCGTCAGACTGAAGCAGGTAAAGAGCAAGAGCGTCATGCGAATGCCATCAGAGATGCTCAAGTTCAATTAGAGGAGCAAACAGCCAAGCTTCGCCATGCAGAAGCTGAATTAGAAGAATTAAGAAGCTCTCATTACGCATCGCAAGATTTAGTCTCCACCGCTCAAGGTGAGCTTTATGAAGTGAATGCTGAAGTAAGTAAGCTTGAGAATGAGATTCGTTATGTTCAAGAATCTCGTGCGCGCCTACAACAACAAATTTCAGATTTACAAGCGCAACTATCTCGCTGGTCTTCACAAGAATTAGCCGCCGCGGATTCGTTGCGTCAAACCAATATTGATTTAGAGTCCGCGCGTGAAAACGAAGAACGTTTCTTAGAAGCTTTGCATGAAGTTCAAGAGAAGCTGCCAGCGCATGAAGTGACTTATTTAGAAACACAAAAAGCTTTGGATCAAGCGCGTGACGCAGTGTCATCCACAGATCAGCGTTTAGCCAGTTTGGCCGAGCGAGTATTGGCTGCTGGTCGTCAGTTAGATCAACTTCATCAGCGTCAAGAGCGCCTACAAGCTGATTTATCAAGTTTGGTGAAGCCTGATGCGCAAGCTCTGAGCTTGGTCACTGATCGTCAAACCATGGCTCAACGCAAAGCTGATGAAGCTCAGGAAGTTTCTGAAGCGGCCAATGTGAGTGTTCCGCAAGCTGATACGACCAGACAAAAAGCTCAGCAGACTTTACAAGAATCTTCTGCGGCCCTGAATCAAACGCAAGCTCGCTTGAGTGCTTTGCAGGCTTTACAAGAAAAAGTTCAAGCTCAAGCCAAGGTTGGTCCTTGGTTAGAGCAAAAAGGGCTGAATAAAAAACAACGTTTATGGCAAGACTTGCAAGTTGAAAAAGGTTGGGAAACCGCGCTTGAAGCAGTTTTGCGTGAGCGTGTCACAGCTTTACAAGCTGGTGATTTAAATGAAGCCGTGCGTCTTGCTCAAGATGCACCGCCATCTCGCTTGGCGTTCTATTCTGGTAATGGTGTTTCTAATTCAGATTCAAACGTCAATGGTTTGACCAGTTTGATGAGCCGTGTTCAGGTCAAAGATTTAGGTATTAAAGCCGTCATGCAAGAGTGGTTGGGCAATGTTTATATTGCCGATAGCTTGGACGATGCGATGCGTCGCCGTGAACAACTGCCTCAAGGTGGTGTGCTTTTGGTCAAAGAAGGTCACATCGTGAGTCGCGTGAGTTTGCAGTTGTATGCAGAGGACTCAGAACAAGCTGGCCTATTGGCGCGCGGTCAAGAAATTGAAAACTTAGATTTACAGCTAAAAGCTCAGCAATTGATTCTTGATGAAGCCCAAAGTGAAGCGAATAGAGCACAATCTACTTATCATCAAGCCCATCAATTAGCTCAACAAGCTCGTCAAACAGCTGAACAAGCTGTGAGAGAGGCGCACAATTTAGAAGTTGAGCGTTTGCAATTGGCTCAAGCTGATGAGAAATACAGAAGCAGGGCTGAGCAAATCAATCGTGAACTCGATGAACTCACTCAGCAGTCGACCGAACTTCAATCGACCAGAGATGAGGGTCAAGGCGAGTTAGACCGTGTGCAAAATGAAAAAGGTTTGCATGGCGCTAGTTTGACGACTGCCCAAGATTCTTACCAGGCAGCCCAACACGCTCTTGAGCAAGCTCGTGAAGCTTTGCGTTTATCTGAGCGTGAAGCCAGTGAAGCATCTTTCAATACCAGGACTCTGGCTCAAAGAATCAGTGATTTAACGCGTGATCAACAATCTGCACAGCAACAAGTAGGTGATATTCAAGTGAGCTTAGGCAATTCTCAAGAAGAGTTGCTTGGCTTGTCTGATGAAGCTGCTCAAGATGCTTTGCAAAACTTATTGATTCAAAGAAGTGCTCGCGAAGCTGCTTTGGCGAATGCCAGAACAGAAATGGATGCTATTTCCCATCGTTTACGAGAAGGTGATGAGGCACGCTTAACGATTGAGCGCAGCTTGCAGCCTTTGCGCGATAAAGCCATGGAGCTTCAACTCAAAGAGCAAGCAGCTCGTTTGAACGTTGAGCAATTTGCAACCATGTTGAATGATGCCCAGGCCAATGTTGAAGAATTACAAGTCTATTTAAAACCTGATATGAAGGTCAGCACCTTGCAAGTTGAGGTAAATAAACTTAACCAAGAGATTCAAGGTTTAGGTCCTGTGAACATGGCCGCACTTGAAGAATTAACCAGCGCTCAAGAGCGTAAAACATTCTTGGATGCCCAGTCGGCTGACTTGAATGAAGCTATCAACACATTGACAGATGCCATCTCAAAAATTGACTCTGAAACTCGAGACTTGTTGCAGGGTACTTTTGATCAAGTGAATGAACATTTTGCAAAACTCTTTCCAGACTTATTTGGAGGCGGTCATGCCAAATTAGTGATGACTGGTGAAGAGATTTTAGACTCTGGTGTGCAGGTGATGGCTCAGCCACCGGGCAAGAAGAACTCGACCATCCATTTATTGTCTGGCGGTGAAAAAGCTTTGACGGCAATTGCCTTGGTCTTCTCATTGTTCCAATTAAATCCTGCACCATTCTGCTTGTTGGACGAGGTTGATGCCCCATTAGACGATGCGAATACAGGCCGCTATGCAGACATGGTTTTAAAAATGTCTAAAAATACTCAATTTGTCTTTATTTCACACAATAAGATCACCATGGAAATTGCCAGCCAATTGATTGGTGTGACTATGCAAGAACAGGGCGTTTCTAGAATTGTTGCTGTTGACTTAGAAGCTGCGGCAACCATGGTGGAGGCTGCTTAATGGTTTGGTTCACTGAACTTGCTACATCCTTAGGGTTGTCGGATCTTCAGTTATCCCTCGGACTGATTGGTTTTAGTTTATTGGTCCTGGTCATGATTTATAACGCGATGCGTATTCGCAAGCTGGATACTAATGAATCGAAGAGTGATTTCATTGATTCATCTGAACCTAGTCTTTCAGCAGCCGATGGAGCGCTTAACAAATCTGAGCCAAGTCTTGGTGGTGGCGCAAATATAACAACTCAAGCTGAGCCAGTTTTGGGAAAAATTGATCCATTGATCGATTGTGTTGCAACCTTGCACTTGCCTGAGCCCATCA
>CAMBJN010000071.1 GCA_945867755.1 Polynucleobacter meluiroseus | reverse complement strand
GGCAAATCAGTCGCTTCAAAGGCTTGGGTGAGATGAACGCGGAACAGCGTTGGGACACAACACTCAATCCTGATACACGTCGTTTGTTGCCTGTTACTGAAGGCGTTTTAGGTGAGGTTGAAACATTTAAAACCATGGACATGTTGATGGGCAAGTCTGAATCAGGCGCTCGCAAAACATGGCTTGAAGAACGTGGCAATGAAGTTGAAGCAGACATTTAAGAATTAAGAAAATACCGAATGAGCAAAAAGAAAAAACCCCCGAATCAAGAACCAGATTTATTTGCCGATATGGACGATGAATCTGAGCCTGTAGTCACTGCGCCCACTGCAAAACGCGTGGTGCCGAATACTGCCGATGTTGATTCATTGACACTTGCCACTTATGCTGAGAGAGCTTATCTTGACTACGCCATCAGCGTGGTGAAGGGCCGTGCTCTGCCAGAAGTGGCTGATGGTCAGAAACCTGTTCAGCGCCGCATTTTATTTGCGATGAATGAAATGAATTTACGGGCTGATGCTAAACCGGTGAAGAGTGCGCGTGTGGTCGGTGACGTATTGGGTAAATTCCACCCACACGGTGACCAATCTGCTTATGACGCCTTGGTGCGTTTGGCGCAAGATTTTTCATTGCGCTACCCATTGATTGATGGTCAAGGTAACTTTGGCTCACGCGACGGTGATGGCGCTGCGGCGATGCGATACACCGAAGCCCGCCTCACAAAAATTGCCAGCTTGCTTTTAGATGAAATCGATGAGGGCACGGTTGATTTCATTCCCAACTACGACGGCTCAATGCAAGAACCTCGATTATTACCAGCAAGATTACCCTTTGTTCTTTTGAATGGTGCCTCAGGCATTGCAGTGGGTATGGCCACTGAAGTGCCATCACATAACTTAAAAGAAGTGGCGAGCGCAGCCATCGCGCTCATGAAGAATCCGAAAATCTCTCATGATGAATTGATGTCCTATGTGCCAGGCCCTGACTTCCCGGGTGGCGCACAAATCATTTCTTCTCATGCAGAAATTTCACAAATCTATCAAACAGGTCGTGGCAGCTTAAAAGTCAGGGCTCGTTGGGTGATTGAAGACATGGCACGTGGCCAATGGAAATTGGTTGTGACAGAAATGCCTCCAGGCACTTCAACACAAAAAGTCTTACAAGAAATTGAAGAGCTCACCAACCCGAAAGTCAAAGTTGGTAAGAAAACTTTAACGCCTGAACAAAACAATCTCAAGCAAACCATTTTGAGTCTTTTGGACTCTGTGCGCGATGAATCAAGCAAAGATGCGGCTGTCCGCTTGGTGTTTGAACCAAAGACCAAAAATATTGATGTGAATGAATTCGTCACCACCTTGTTGGCTCACACCTCGCTTGAATCAAACGCACCAATCAACTTGGTGATGATTGGCAATGATGGCCGTCCACGCCAAAAAGGCCTTGGTGAAATTCTGAGTGAGTGGATCGAGTTCCGTGTTGCAACAGTGACCCGCAGAACTCAGCATCGCTTGACCAAGGTCAATGACCGCATGCATATCCTAGAGGGACGTCAGTTAGTTCTTCTCAACATTGATAAAGTCATCAAAATCATTCGTGGCAGTGATGAGCCTAAAGCTGATTTGATGACAGCGTACAAACTCTCTGAGCGTCAAGCCGAAGATATTCTAGAAATTCGCTTGCGCCAGTTAGCAAGATTAGAAGCCATCAAGATTGAACAAGAGCTCAAAGAACTCAAGGGTGAAAAAGCAGACTTAGAAAGCATCTTGGGCAGCGATAGCAATATGCGCAAGCGCATCGTCAAAGAAATCGAAGCTGATATGAAAACCTTCGGTGATGAGCGCCGCACCATGATTCAAGAAGAGAAGAAAGCGGTTGCTGAAGCCAAGGTGATTGATGAACCAGTCACTGTGATCATCTCACAGCGTGGTTGGGCTAGAGCTCGCCAAGGTCATGAGCACGATCCACAGCAATTCAGCTTCAAAGCGGGCGATGGCATGTACGGCACCTTTGAGTGCCGCACCACCGATGTGGTTTTGGGCTTTGGCAGCAATGGTCGCGTGTACTCCGTGCCTGTGTCAGACTTACCAGGCGCCAGAGGTGACGGATCACCCTTAACAGGATTCGTGAACCTAGCACCTGGCACTCAGATGGTGGCTTACTACGCTGGACACAATGACGACTTGCTCCTGTTGTCGATGAGATCGGGCAATGGTTTCTTGGCCAATGTGGCAGACATGACAACCCGCAACAAAGCAGGCAAATCATTCGTGGGTGTTGATGCTAAATTTGCACCAGGTGATGCCCCGTTAGCGCCAGCCAAAGTTCAAGAAGGCATGAAGCAAGTGGCTTGCTTATCTGAAAATGGCCGACTCTTGGTCTTCTCATTGGATGATTTGAAGCGGTTGCCAACTGGTGGCAAAGGTGTGATCTTGATGGACCTTGATAAAGCTGAGCGTCTTCAGTCAGCAATTGCCGTCGGTTCAGCGGGTGCTGTCATTTCTGGACTTGGAAGAACAGGTAAGCCGACTGAAGCTGCCTTGGATGCAAAAACCCTGAAGTCATTCTCAGCCAACCGCGCTCGCAAGGGTCATGCATTAGAGCCTAAGCTCAAAGATGCCAAGTTGATTGCTCAGTAAATTCACTCTTCATCAGGGAGCCTAAAAGCTTCTCTCTGATGAAGAATTTGCTTGCTACCTCCAAGCCTTCGCTTGATCTGATAAATGTTTCTTGAAAATATTGGCGATTGGCGACAGTTTTTTGCCTTTGGGTCTGACGATGTGCCAACTCGTTTCAATCGGAAAGTCTGCGCAGCGCAAAATCGCGACTTCATTTTGAGTGCTGGCCTCACTCAGCGAGTACTTTGACAAAACTGCTAAACCCAAACCACCAATCACAGCTTCTTTAATCGCTTCGTTGCTACCAAGTTCTAAGCGCACATCTGGTTTGAACTTCAACTTCTTGAAGTGAGCATCGACTGCCATCCTTGTGCCAGAACCTTTTTCTCTAAAAATAAATTGTTCATCTTTTAAGCTGGCCATATCAATCAATTTTTTCTTCGCCAGAGGCGAATCTTTTGGAGCGACCAGAACCAATGGATTGGGCATGAAGATTTCGTCCTCAATATCCAAATTCAGGGGCGGTTGAGACATGATGTAAAGATCGTCTAAGTTTTCTTCTAGACGCTTCACAACGCCATCTCGATTCAGAACCTCCAAAGAAATATCAAGCTCAGGGTACTTTGCACAGAAGGTTCCGAGTAATCGGGGGATGAAGTATTTGGCGGTACTGACCACCGCCACTTTGAGTTTTCCTCTGGTGAAACCTTTTAAACCATCAGCTTGTTGTTCAAAGTTTTCCCATTCGCCCATGATGGCTCTGGCGCACCTGGCCAAGTCATGACCCATTTCAGTCAGATAGACCTTTCTAGAGACAACTTCATATAACGGTAAGCCCACTGCCTCGGTGATTTCTTTGAGTTGCATTGAAGCGGTCGGCTGGGTGACATGAAGAACCCGCGCTGCAGCACTGACGCTGCCGGTGTCGGCTAAGGCTAGGAAGAGGCGCAATTGTCTGAAAGTGATGTTCATGGATGTTTATATATAGAGTTTTATCTATGTATTTATATCATAAATACGATTTTACTTTATATATAACCATTTTTATCATGGCGACAAAGGAAAAATCATGACGAATCTTCTGGACCCATCCATTCTCTTTTTTATCTTTGGCATCTTTGCCGGATTGGTTCGCTCCAATTTAGAGATTCCTCAGCAAATATCTCGTTTTTTATCCCTTTATTTGCTCATGGCCTTGGGATTGAAGGGCGGTTTTGCTTTGAATAAATCTGGTTTCACCCCAGAAATTGCCATCAGTCTTGGTTTAGCGATTGGCCTTGCGATTGTTGTTCCACTGGTTGGCTACAACTTACTCAAACAAAAATTAGATAAATTAGATGCGGCTGCCATTGCTGCGGCTTATGGTTCGGTGAGTGCGGTGACCTTCATCACAACCACCCAGGTTCTCGATCAAAACGGCATTACCTACGGTGGTCACATGGCTGCCGCGATGGCCTTGATGGAATCACCAGCCATCATCATGGCGATTGTCTTGGCCAACAGAATTCGGCAGCAGCGCTCTGGTGATAAAACAGGGCACACACCGATTGGAAAAATTCTTCATGAATCATTCACCGATGGCGGTCAATTATTGTTGTTGGGTTCTTTGATGGTGGGCATCATTTCTGGAGATGCTGGCCTCAAGGTCATGGCGCCATTTTCAATTGACCTATTCCAAGGCTTGTTGGCATTCTTCCTGCTCGACATGGGCTTGGTTGCGGCCAGAAGCATTGGTGATCTAAAAGGTAAGCCGCCGATCACCTTCATGTACGGTTTAATTGCGCCACCAGTTCATGCAATGGTGGCCTTGGCTCTGTGTTTGATGTTTGGTGTGGCTTTGGGCGATACAGTTTTGCTGATGATTCTCGCAGCCAGTGCGTCCTACATTGCTGTGCCAGCAGTCTTGCGTCATGCGATGCCTGAAGTGAATCCTGCTTTGTACATGGGCACTTCATTGGGCATCACATTCCCCTTGAACATCATCGTGGGGATACCGGTTTATATTTGGACTGCCAGCTACTTTGTGAAGTGATCAGCTTGAGTGATTAGAGTCACTCAACTTCAGCGATCAATTCGATTTCAACGCAAGCGCCCAAAGGTATTTGTGCCACACCAAAGGCGCTGCGCGCATGCTTGCCCGCTTCACCAAAAACTTCGAAGAGTAATTCAGAGCAACCATTTGTCACCAAATGATGCTCGGTGTATGTTTCTGTTGAATTAACCAAGCTCATCACTTTAACGATGCGCTTCACACGATCCAAATTACCAAGATGAGCATGCATGGTGGCCATTAAATCAATCGCAATACTGCGCGCAGCTAGCTTGCCTTCCTCTGTGCTCATGGTCAAACCTAATTTGCCCACCAATGGCTTGCCATCTTTTTTGGCAATGTGACCAGAGAGAAATAGGGTCTTGCCAGTTTGTGCTGACATCACATAAGCAGCGGCTGGAGCCCCAGCAGTTGGCAATTCAATTTGAAGTTCTTTTAAGCGTTGCGCAATGGTCGACATCGAAGTTCTCCTTAATAATGTGCCATTGTATTGCGATGCCAAGACAGTGACTTAGCAAAACTAATATTTCATCAAGTTTGTAGTTGATTTGAAGAATTTTGACCTTTCAAGCATGTTTTGTTGGGAAAAATACCTAAAAATTCTCATTTCTGAACCCATTTTCGCCTCCCATCCGCTATACTCGCATCGAAGAAATTTTTGATCTAACTCAATATTTGGTCACTATGAAAAAACTACTAACTGTTGCCGTTGCCGCCATGACTTTGGCTGGTACTGTGAATGCCCAAGTCAAGGGTGATATTAAAGCTGCTGAATCTAAAGTGGCGATGTGTATTGGTTGCCATGCGATTCCTGGCTACCGTGCAAGCTACCCTGAGATTTACACCGTTCCTTTGATTGGCGGTCAAAATGCTGAGTACATCCTTGCTGCCTTGCAAGCATACAAAAAAGGTGAACGTAAGCACCCAACCATGCGCGGTATTGCTGGTTCATTAACAGATCAAGACATGGCTGACCTAGCGGTTTACTACGCTGCTCAGACATCAGCAACAACCATCAATAAATTGAAATAAGCGGGAGAAGTCGACATGAAACGTATTTTGATTGCTATCGCAACGGCCTCTATCGCATTGTCTGCAGCAGTAACTGCCCAAGCAGCTGATCTTAAAAAAGGTCAGGAGCTATTGGTCAAAGGTAACTGTGCAGCTTGTCACGGTGAAGGCATGAACAAACCAGTGGTTGCTGAGTACCCTAAGTTAGCTGGCCAACACGCTGATTACCTTTACTTTGCTTTGAGAGCTTACAAAGTTACCAATAATCCAAACGTTGGTCGCAGTAATGCGATCATGGCTGGTCAAGTCGCTCAGTTCTCAGACAGAGATCTCAAAGACATGGCTGCTTACATCGCCAGCTTGCCTGGAACCATGGTTGTTAAGAAGTAATTAATTAGCTTAGCAAAGTTAGCTAAAAAAGAAAAAGCCGCTGAGAGCGGCTTTTTTCATGGGTAAAAAATAACTAAGTAAAACTCACCAACAAAAACAAGGTCACTTGGCCGCTAACTGACCCTGCAGAAAATGCTCTTTCATCAACTTTTCAGATAAATCAGGATCTCTGGCCAATAGGGCAGAGAGGATCTTGCGATGTTCTAAAAGTGAGCTCTCCATCCTGCCACGTTTACTCAAAGAGTCTCTGCGTTGCAGTTTGAGCACCTTCTTTAGGTCATCGATCGTGCGCTTCATCCAAGGATTATTTGAAATTTCTTGGATTTGCTCGTGAAAAGACTGATTAATCACGAAAAATTTATCTAAATCGCGGTCTGCGGCAGCTCTTTCTAGCTTTAAATGGATGGAATCCAGGGCTTCAAGCTGTTTTTCAGAGGCTTTTGTGGCGGCTTCGCGGCATGCCTGACCCTCTAAAAGGGCTAAAACAGTGAAAATTTGGTTCAAATCAGATTTGCTGACCTCGGTCACATAGGCGCCGCGGCGCATTTTCATGGTGATCAAGCCTTCGGTAGCCAAAACCTTGATGGCTTCACGCATAGGGGTGCGACTGATGCCGTATTCAAGGGCAATCGCTTGTTCGTCGATCCAGGCTCCTGGGGCGTATTCGTGCGAGAAAATACTATTTCTTAACCTTTCGGCTACTTCCTCGTACAATGGCCTTGGCGCTAATGATATTTTTGTATTCATAATTATGAATACATTTAATCACTTTTGTCAGGTATCTGTCAAGCCCAAGAGGTTAATATCACTTATCTAATGAATGTATCGGTGGAGAAATAATGAGTAAAACCACAAAGAGCCCATGGCCCGAGTTTTCTAAGCCCAGTCTAGAGGCTTGGGAAAAGGCTGCGGCTAAATCTGCCCCCAATGGCAATGTTGATGCTTTGGGTTGGGATACTCCTGACGACATTAAATTAAAAGCGCTTGACACGGCTGCCGATACTGAAGGTTTGCCATTCGCTAATACCTTGCCTGGATTTGAGCCATTTGTGCGCGGCCCC
>CAMBJN010000070.1 GCA_945867755.1 Polynucleobacter meluiroseus | reverse complement strand
GAATTTCTCGAGCAATCCTTAGGGCATTTATCAAAACGATTTGATAAATCTGGTGATCATTTTTATGATCAGATTTCAGCCCTACATAAATCTGTCAGAGGGTCTAATTCAGATGGCGCCTTGTATTGGTTTTGCCGCATGATTGATGGTGGCGTTGATGTGAAGTATTTGTCTCGTCGAATTGTTCGTATGGCCTGGGAAGATATTGGATTAGCAGATCCACGCGCGATGCAATTGGCCAATGATGCGGCATTGACTTTTGAGCGCTTGGGCAGCCCTGAGGGTGAATTAGCGCTTGCTGAAGCTTTGATTTACTTGTGCGCAGCCCCTAAGAGCAATGCGGCCTACAAAGCATTCAACCAAGCCAAAGACTTTGTGGCAAAAGACACCAGTCGTGACGTGCCGATGCATTTGCGCAATGCTCCAACCAAGCTGATGGATGAATTAGGTCATGGCAAGGCTTATCCTTATGCGCATGACGAAGCTCATGCTTATGTAACTGGAGAAAATTATCTTCCTGATGGCGTTAAAGAAGCCAATTGGTATCAACCAACTGATCGAGGATTGGAAGCCAAAATCAGAGAGAAATTAGCTTTCTTGAAATCTTTGGATGAAGCCGCAAAGAACAAAAAGTAAACGAAGAATTAAAAAATTTAACAAAACAATTAATAAAAAAGTCTGCCGAAGCAGACTTTTTTATTTGATACAACTGAAAATGATTCAGTGGTTTAAACCAACATGTCAGCCCAAATGTTTCTGGCCCATGCGTTTGCGTACTCACCCTCAAGAGGATTAGCAGCGGCAGACACACCACCTGAACCTGGCACAGTAAGCATGGTCTTCTTCTCAGCATCATATTTATGAACGCTGGCAACGTGAACCACATCTGAAGCAGATACGAAGCTATAGCAAGTGTTGTTGTAAACCGGCAGTTGGTTAACTTCAGCACCACTCAAAATCGCAACAACCGCAGCAGCACATGTCTTACCGTGCTGATTGGCCATATGACCTGATTTAGGCATCAATGGAGCCACTTGAATTGCATCGCCCAATACGTGTACGTTTGGAGCAACCTTAGATTCAAAGGTCAAGAAGTCAACTTCGCACCAACGTGCGTTCATGTTAGCCAAACCTGTTTTCACAGCAATTGTGCCGGCACGCATTGGAGGCAACACGTTCAACACATCAGCCTTGATGTTGTCGTTGAATTCAAACTTAAGTGTCTTACCCTTGACGTCCACATCCGTTAGATTGTGTTTACCACGGTACTCAACCATGCCAGCATAACGGCGTGACCATGCCAATTTAAACAATCCTGGTTTAGATGTCACATCATCGTTGGCATCCAAAATAAGCACCTTGCTCTTAGGCTTGCTCTTTTGGAAGTAGTCAGCTACTTGGCAAGCACGCTCATATGGTCCTGGAGGGCAACGGTACGGAGCCAATGGGATTGTGATGGCAAACACACCGCCATCCTTCATACTTTCCAATTGCTTTCTTAAACCAACAGTTTGCTCGCCTGCTTTCCATGCGTGCAGAACTTCGTTCTGAGCATTTGGCTTGAGCATGCCTGGTAATTTGTCGTAAGTTAAATCAATACCTGGAGAAACGATCAAGCGATCGTAGAACAATGTTGAGCCACCAGCTAATTTAACTTGTCTTTTAGCAACGTCTACTGACACCACATAATCTTTCACCAATTTCACGCCATGGTTCTTGCTGAGACCCTGGTATGAAACTGTGATGTCTTCCATCTTCTTGCTGCCACCAATCACCAAATTTGATAGTGGGCAAGAAATGAAATTTTGGTTTGGCTCGATCAACGTCACATCAGCTGTGTAATTTGAAAACTTGCGCACGTACTTAGCAGCCGTTGCGCCACCATAACCGCCACCAATCACCAATACTTTGGCGTTTTTAGCGTCAATTTGTGTTGAAGCACAGCCAATCAAGGTTGTCGCAGCAGCACCCGCACCCACCAATTGTATAAATTCGCGTCTTTGCATGATCAACTCCCGATTATTTTGTTTTAGCTACTGGTTTTTGAGCAGGCAAAGCTGCGAAGTAAGCAGAAATTTGTGCAATCTGCTCATCGGTGTAACCTTTACTCAACTGATGCATGATCGTGGCTGGGATCTTGCCAGTTTTGTAATCGTTCATTTTCTTGATCATTGCGTCTTTGTTTTGTCCCGCTAAGCTGGCCATGCCTCCTTCAGAATAGCCATCGGTACCGTGACAGGCTGCGCATGATGCGGCCCACTGTTTGATTTGCAAACTTTGGGCACTTGCCAAAGAAGTTGCACCTAATAAGCCCACAAATAGGCTTGCCATCAATACTGATGGTTTACGAATGAATGATTGCATCATTTCCCCCTTAAGTAACAACCTGATTCTAATTGGATAAAACCTTTTTATATCTCGGGGTTTCACCCTACAGTTAATTGATTTAACTAACTAAGTGATTATTCAATAGTATGATTTTTAAAACAAATTCATTCTTCTTATATGAATATGTCAAAAATGTATGGGGCCAGTCTCTGCGATGCTCTTTTCATCAGTTATTTTTTGGCATACCTGGCAAGTTCGATCAGATCTAAATCAACCATCAGACCAAAATCTTTCTGAATAACCCGTCCCTGAGAATTCACGACATACAGCTCGGGCACTCCCCGCCTCCTACCAATTGCTTTAGCTAACTCCGGGGTCATCATCACCACTGGGAAAGTGTATTGGTTTCTGTCCATATAGTCTTTGACTGGCTCAATACGACGATCAATGGAGATTGCCACAATGTTCAATTGATCCGCCGGTATTTTTTGTCTTAACTGCTGAATGTATTTATTTTGTGTTCGGCAATATGAGCACCAAGTGGCCCAAACTTGAACAATGGTATTTCTTTTGGACCATTGTTCAGGGCCCAAGGATTCACCCTGAATCGACTGAATCTGCCCCAAGGGCAAATAATCTCCAACCTCAATCGCATTTGCTTGAAACGGCAACAAGATCAAGAGCATGCCCAAAAGCATGATCTGCTTGACTGTATTGCAGGAGGATTTAAGAAGTCCTTGCATAGAATCAAGAATAAACGAAATGACAGAAATAAAGAATAAGGCCATTCACTTGAATGGTCTTTTTAAACTGTTACTTTTGCTGTTTTACCTTTGATTAAAAGAAGGCTTGGATATTGGTTTGAGCGCGGCCCAAAATCAAGGCATGAATATCGTGGGTTCCTTCATAAGTGTTGACCACTTCTAAGTTCACCATGTGTCTTGCAACACCGTATTCATCAGAAATACCGTTGCCACCCATCATGTCTCTGGCCATTCTGGCAATTGCCAATGACTTGCCACAAGAGTTGCGCTTCAGAATCGATGTGATTTCAACAGCATCGGTGCCCTCATCTTTCATTCGACCCAAACGCAAACAAGCTTGCAAACCTAAACTGATTTCCGTTTGCATGTCAGCCAGCTTCACTTGGATCAATTGGTTGGCGGCTAGTGGGCGGCCAAATTGTTGACGGTTCATCACATAGTCACGCGCTCTGAACCAGCAATCTTCAGCGGCGCCCAAGGCACCCCAAGCAATACCATAACGGGCACTGTTCAAGCATGTGAAAGGTCCTTTAAGGCCTTTGATGTTTGGGAAGATGTTGTCCTTAGGAACAAATACTTCATCCATCACAATCTCACCAGTCAGAGAAGCTCTCAAACCAACTTTGCCATGAATCTCAGGGGCTGTTAAACCCTTCCAACCTTTTTCTAAAACGAAACCGCGGATCTCATCTTTACCAGTAGCCTCATCCTTCAATTTGGCCCACACCACAAAAACATCAGCGACGGGACTGTTGGTGATCCACATTTTCGAACCAGATAATGAGTAGCCCCCATCCACTGGTTTTGCACGAGATACCATGCTCGCAGGATCAGAACCATGATCAGGTTCAGTCAAACCAAAGCAACCAATCCATTCACCAGTGGCGAGTTTTGGTAGGTATTTCTTTTTTTGCTCTTCTGTGCCGAATTCGTAAATCGGCACCATCACCAATGAAGATTGCACGCTCAACATGGATCTGTAGCCAGAGTCGACTCGTTCAACCTCTCTTGCTACCAGGCCGTAAGCAACATAGTTCAAGCCTGCGCCACCGTATTGCTCAGGAATGGTCACGCCCAATAAACCCAAATCGCCCATCTCTTTAAAAATAGTGATGTCTGTTTTTTCATGACGAAAAGCTTCGGTCACTCGCGGTAGTAGCTGACCCTGACAGTAGTCATGAGCAGCATCTTTGATCATGCGCTCCTCTTCAGTTAACTGATCATCCAAGCGCAGTGGATCATTCCATTGAAAAGTCTGACTCATAAAGAATTACCTATAAAAATACTCATTAAAACTAATTAAAAAAATGTGTGAAGCTTTCAGCATTTTCACGGTCGGTGGTCAAAGTGTTTTCAACCTTGCTTTGATCTGCATAGCCCAATGACATGCCGCAGATCAATTGTTGTTCTGGGTTCAGATTCAAATGCTTTGCAATCACCCGGTGAAATTGAGTGAAGGCTGCTTGTGGGCAAGTATCAAGGCCACGGGCTTTGGCTGCCAACATCACGTTTTGCACAAACATCCCATAGTCAAACCAGCTACCTTGCTGCATGACTCGATCAATCGTGAAGAACACCCCTACTGGAGCATCGAAGAATTGATAGTTGCGAGCTCCTTGAGCTTTCATCTTATCTTTATCTTCCTTACCAATCCCCAATAAACCATACAAGTCAAAACCTACTTTACGACGGCGCGCTAGGTAAGGATCAACCCATTTTGCTGGATAGTAGTTATATTCTTCGGTGTGCTCTTTGAGCGCTTCAGGATCATTAAAAATACTCATGATTTCATCGATGAGTGCTTGCTTGGCAGCGCCTTGAACAATGTGTACCTGCCAAGGTTGGGTATTGGTACCTGATGGTGCGCGGCCAGCGACATTCATGATGTCCAAAATGTCTTGTTTTTTTACCTCTGTTGGTAAAAAAGCACGAATCGAGCGTCTTGCTTTGATATTTTCATCAATGATTTTGGTGATTTCTGCTGTATTCATTTGTTTTTGACTCTTCTTTTTATTGGGTAGGCTAGAGGATAAAACAGACTTTAAATCTTCGCTGAGGATTCAAATGCTCATAATTCAAGGAATTGGGTCGAAAAAGCCTGCTTTTTGGGTTCCCAAAGCTCAATAAATACCTTTTTTGTCAAAAATCCCTATTTTTGGGTGTTTTAGCCCCATAAAACCTAGTAAAAGCCCTGATTAGATAATCATATGCCTTTAATTAAATTGTGCGATACTTGCATCGTAGGTCTTCAAGTAGCTTCCGTCGTTTCCATTTTTCAAAATGGATGATTCGGTTAGTTGAATCTTCCAGCCCTGCAAAGAAAAGGTGAGAAATCGCCACGTTTAATTTTTTTAAGGAATTTCAGTAATGGCAACAGGCATTGTAAAGTGGTTTAACGACGCAAAAGGTTTTGGTTTTATTACTCCTGACGGTGGTGGTGAAGATTTATTCGCTCACTTCTCAGCGATTCAAGGTAACGGATTCAAAAGCTTGAAAGAAAACCAAAAGGTTAGCTTTGAAGTAACAACTGGCCCAAAAGGCAAGCAAGCTTCTAACATTAACCCAATGTAATTTTGTGTTATGTTTATAAGAACCCGACTTCGGTCGGGTTTTTTATTGCCTATTTTTTCTCAGCATGTCAGGGAAATAAAAAGGAGCCGAAGCTCCTTTGATCAAAATATATTCATGTACAAATCTATTAGTTAGCAGATATCTCTACAACACGCATCGTTCTTGCTTGCTCATTGATTGGTCGAACGAGCTTGCCTTGGAAATAGACTGATGTTTGAGATAAACCATTGGTCAGAATAGTGAACGGGGCTTTACCGCCGTATGTGTGCCCAGTGCCAGCCTCAATTGATTGCATCATTGACTTGCCAGTAGCATCAACCACGCAAACAATTTGCCTTGACTTAGAATGAACATGCACAAAGTTACCAGGCTTGCTAGGCTCAGTCACTGATTGCTCTGACACACTCGCATCAGGCTTAGGGCAACCGACATCTGATGGAAATGGTGCAACAGCTGCAACACTGGCTGCCGGTGGTACAGCTGAACTTGGTGCGGATGGGCTTGCAGGATTCGCGGGGTTAGCCCCCTCTTCTTTGGGGTCTTGAGGTGCGGCACCATCAACCACTACTGCTTGGGGCTCAGCTGCTGGCGGACTGAATAAAGCAATGATGGTATTTTTACTTGAGTAAAGACCGCCGGCCACCAAAATCAATAACAAGACTGATACCAAACCGCTTAGTGATCGCTTTGTTTTCGGTTTTGAAGTATCGATCTGACCGCCAGATTGAAGATTCTCTAGCGTGACTTTTGTTGGTTGACTTGGCTCTGACTTAACTGTTGACTTAATTTTTGCCTGATTTGAATTTTCAACTATTAACCGAGCTTCGGCAGTAATTTCCCTTATGTCCCTGGCCGCTTTGGTTTCTTGGGCCTTAAAGAGTTGGTCAGCTTCATCAACAGGCGCATCAAAAGACAAAGATACTTGTTGAATCGAATCACCATCTGGGTGGATTAGCACCAGGGCCTCATCTACTTTCAGCATTTTGGCAACTTTTTTTGCCACCAAGATCTTATGAGATTCAGAGTAAAAACTGCTGGTGCCACCTTCCTCAAGCTCAGTGATGTGTTTTTTAGACAAACATGCTTTGATGGCGAAATCTTTGATTTCGAGTTTTAGCTTTTCACGGCCGGCCTTGAGCACCTTCCCTTGAATTTCAGGCAGGATTCCCATTTTATTTTGCGATCCTATCGACATGCTGTCTCCATGAGCTCTTAGGCTTCATTACATTACTTTAACATCTATAAATGATTCAAAACTCTAAATTTATTGAGCCCTATTACCTGTTCTTCACCAAATCAAATAAACGGACCAACTCTTGCAAAGAAGGCGCCCTCATTTTTTCCATAACCCGTGATTTATGTACCTTGATGGTGGCGTCCGTTGTACCGAGGCGAGCAGCCACGTCCTTGTTCATCAAACCCTCTACCAATAAGGCGCAAACCTCTTTTTCCTTTGGGGTCAAGGATTCATAACGCTGATT